>JBIIMU010000398.1:0-3271 GCA_044337845.1 Pirellulales bacterium
CGCCAGCGGGAGTTCTTCGAACTCGACGACGAGAGCCCCTACATGCTGCTGGTGGCGCCGGTGGTCGGGGGCGTCGACCGTGGGGTCACACGCGGATCCGGGCTCGGCAGGCTGCGGGACGTCGGCGGGCCCCTGCCGGCGATCACGCACGTTGACGGCTCCGCCCGCGTGCAGACCGTGGACCCGGCCAGGGCCCCGCGATTCCATGCTATTCTCGACGCGTTCGCGCGGCGGACGGGCTGCCCCGTGCTCGTGAACACCAGCTTCAACATCCGCGGCGAGCCGATCGTGCACGACCCCGCAGACGCCTACCGCTGCTTCATGTTCACCGACATGGACGTGCTCGTGCTGGGCGACCGCCTGCTCCGCAAGGCCGACCAGCCGCCGCTGGCCGGCGCCGAGGCCTACCGCCGGCAGTTCCGCCCCGACTGAGTGCCCCTGGAGCCGAGAGCATGCCGCGCCGCTCGTTTCTCGCCGAACTGTTCGACTACGTCCGCGCGAACCGTGCCTGGATGCTGGCCCCGATCATCGTGGTGCTGCTGCTTGCCGGCGCGCTGATCATCCTCGGCGGCACGCAGGCCGCGCCGCTGATCTACACGCTGTTCTGACCGTCCCTCGCGGTCCGCGGCGACCGCACCTCGTCGACACGCACGCGGCCGATGATCACGATCGACTGGCATCCGTCTCCGACGCACCTCAGACGCTGGGCCGTAACGATCGCGGCCTCGCTCGGCGTCTCGGGCGCGCTGTTCCGGTTCGTCGACTGGGGCGTGTTTCGGGCGGGCCACGATCTCGCGCCCCTGCTCTGGGGATTCGCGGCGGTGGCGCTCGTCACGGCCGGCACCGGCACGCGGCTCGGCCTGCCGGCCTACTGGACGTGGATGGGGTTCGTGTGGCTGATGGGCACGACGCTGGGGATCGCGGCCCTCGCGGTGGTGTTTTTTCTCGTCGTCACGCCGCTCGGGCTCGGAGCCCGACTGGCGGGCCGCGACCGGCTCGGGCTCCGCCGCTCGCCGCCGGGCGCGTCGCTGTGGCGGCCGCTGCCGCCTGCCCCCCACGATCCGGCCCGGCAGTTCTGAGGCACCCATGACGCACCCGCGCCCCGAGACCGTCACCACGCCGCCCCTGCCGGGCTGGAAGCGCGGCCTGTTCATGGCCGTCACCCTCGCGATCCCGCTGGTGGCCCTCGGCGCGATCGAGGGCGTGCTGCGGCTCGCCGGCTGGGGCGGCTATCCGGACTTCCTGCGGATCGCCGGGCGGCTCCCCTCCGGGGCGTCGGTCGCGCTCGTCGAGCCCGCCGCGTCGAAGCCCTACTTCTTCGCGAATCCGACGCGGCCCGGCTACGCCGAAGAGACCAACTTCCTGATGCCGAAGCCGGCCGGCACGGTGCGGGTGTTCCTCGTCGGCGAGTCGGCTGCGAAGGGATATCCGCAGCCGCGGAACCTCTCGATGCAGTCGTTCCTGCAGGCGATGCTGGGCGACGTCTGGCCGGATCGAAAGGTCGAGGTGATCAGCCTCGGCACGACGGCCGTCGCCAGCTTCCCGCTCGTGTATCTCGTCCGCGACGCCGTCCGCTACGAGCCCGACCTGTTCGTGTTCTACGTCGGCAACAACGAGTTCTTCGGCGCCTACGGCGTGGCGTCGATCAACTCCGTCGGCACGCTGCCCACCTGGGCCTTGCCGTGGATGCGCGGCCTCCGCGGGCTGGCGGTGGTGCAGGCGGTCGAGGGATTGATCCGCGGCAAGGCCGACGAGAGCCGCACGCTGATGGAGCAGATGGTCGCGCAGACCGTGATCCCTCCCGACTCGCCCCTGCGGGCCGCGGCCGCCCGCAACCTCGAAGCCCACCTCGGCCGCATGCTCGACACCGTGGCCGCGGCGGGCGTGCCGGCGGTCGTGTGCACCACCGCGGCCAACGAGGCAGGCCTCGCCCCCCTCGGCACCGGCGACGCGGCGGCGGCACGATTCGCGGAGGCGACACGGCTGGCCGCGGCGGGCGACCGCGCGGCCGCCCGCGGGGCCTTCCTCGAGGCCCGCGACCTCGACACCATGCCCTGGCGGCCGGTCGCCGCGACCGAGGCCGCGATCCGCCGGGCCGCCGAGACGCGCGACGTCGTGTTCTGCGACGTGGCCGAGGTGTTTCGGGGGCTCTCGCCCGAGGGGGCCACGGGATGGGACCTGCTCGACGACCACGTGCACCCGAGCCTCCGCGGCCAGGCGGAGATCGCGCGGGCCGTCGTCGCCACGATGGCCGATCTTCCCGAGCGCCTGCGGGTCGATCCGGCCCGCGCCGCCGCGCTTGCCGACTGGCGGGCCTACGCCGAGCGGCTCGGCACCAACGCGTACGACGACTACCGGGTGAATCACACGCTCCGCACGCTGTTCGGCGTGCCGTTCATGAAGCGGACGAATGCCGCGGCGCATGCCCGGTTCGAGGCGGCCTGCCGCGACGCGGAGGCGCGGATGACGCCGGCGGTGCGGGAGGCGGCCCGCGAGTGGCAGTCAATGCGTCCGCATGCCGGCGGGCTGCGGCCCATCACGGGCATGGTCGCGAAGGCGCTGATGCGCGAGAACCGCATCGCCGAAGCGGAGCGGCTCTACTCGATCGCGCGGACGCAGGTTCCCGACTACACGTCGTGGTATCTGGAATACGTCTACTTCAGCCTCGCGTGCCGCGAGCGGATCGCGGGCGGTCTGACGGAGGCCGAGCGGGACGAGGCGATCGCGGCGATCGCCCAGGGCGAGTTCCTGCTCCGCCGCGGCTACTCCCAGACCGGCATGGCGGAGCGATACGTGGGCCGGCTCCACCAGCTCACGGGCGCGTGGGCCGAGGCGATCCCGTTTCTCGAGGCGGCCCGCGGCCGCCTGGTCAACGAGGATCGCGTGGCCTGCGACCAGGCCCTCGTGCTGTCGCTCGTGAAGAGCGGCAGCCAGGCGGCAGCGGAGGCGCTCGTGGCGGATGGGGAGGCCAACGCCGGCCGGTTCGCACCGCTCTACGGCCGCATGCGGGCGAGCCTGACCGCCCAGCCGCCGGCCGACCGCTGAACCACGCGGCATAAAACTTGACCGTTTCTCCGCCCCCGCCTAGGCTGCAGGTGGGTCCGGTGAGTTCGGTCACCGGCGGGGTGTCGGTCTCGCCGCATCCGGTTCGCGACCCCCGATTTCGTGTCGCCATTCGTGGAGCGGACGATCGTCCGTCGCCGTCATGAGTATGTCGCTTCGTCGTGGATGTGTCTGCATCGTGGCCCTCTTCGTCGCGGGGCTCGCGGCG
>JBIIMU010000035.1:0-12408 GCA_044337845.1 Pirellulales bacterium
TCGGTGCACACGCCTCCCTGCATGATGAAGTCTTCGACCAGGTGGCCCACTTCGTTGTCGACGAAGGCGGTGACCACGGCCGTCTTCAGGCCGAAGCACTTCCGCAGGCCGCGGGCGACGTTGTATTCGCCGCCCCCTTCCCAGACCGCGAACTGGCGGGCGGTGCGGATCCGCCCCTCGCCCGGATCGAGCCGGAGCATGATCTCGCCGAGCGAGACCTGGTCGAACGCGCACTGTTCCTGGGACTTGATCTGCAGCGACATGAGCGTGGGCTCTCCGGCACGAAGGGAATGGTGGTGGACGTCGAGGTCCCCATCGCTCACGCGATTGGGCTTCCTGATTCAGGGAGCGTAACGCCGTCAGGCGTACGGCTGAACCATCAGCTAGCTCATCGGTGGATCAGGATTGGCAGTGGAACGGGGTGATCAGGCGGTTGGCAGCACGGCGGGATCGAGGGGCGTCACACCGGCCTCGTGGGCGATCTCGTTGAGGGCGGCCACCTCGGCCGTCGAGAACAGCAGGCCGCCGGCCTGGGCACTTCGCTGCGCCGCCTGGGCCTCGAGCTGCCCCGGGAGCATGCACTGCTCGTTGCCGTGGCCGAGGATGTCGGCCAGCACGGCCTTGACGTTGTCCGCCTGCGAGCGGCCCTTGGCGAACGCCCCGCCGCTCATGGCCTCGGGATGGATCACCTGGAAGAAGAACGCGCAGGACTGCTTCTCCCCGGCCACCGGAGCCCGGCTGCGGATCGTGGGGAGCGAGCCGCCGATGAATCCCGCCACGATCTCGTTGATCAGCGACAGCCCGTAGCCCTTGTGGTCGCCGAACGGCAGCAGCGACACGGCCTTGTCGGGGTCGGTCGTCGGCTGGCCGTCCTTGTCGACCGCCGCGTTCGGGGGCAGCGGCTTCCCCTCCCGCTTGAGCTGCTGCACGCGGCCCATCGCGATCACGGAGGTGGCCCAGTCGATCACGATCGGGTACCCGACCGCGTCGGTCGTGGGGAAGCCCCAGGAGTGCGGGTTCGTGCCGAGCGTGGGGTGCCTGCCCTTGAACGGCACCACCTCGGCGAGCGACGCGGTGCAGTTGGTGTAGGCGATGTAGCCCTTCTTGGCCGCCTCCATCACGTAGCCGCCACCCCAGAGATAGTGGAAGGCGTTGTCGATCGACACCGTCCCGCAGCCGTACTCGTCGGCGAGCTTCATGCAGGTGTCGATCGCCTCCCAGGCCACCGCCTGCCCGAGTTTCTTCTGGGCATCCCAGACCTCCGCCGCCTTGAACCGGCTCGGCAGCCGCTTGATCGATGCCTTCGGCACGCAGCCCCCAGCCTTCGACCCGAAGAGCTCGTCGAGGTGCAGCGCCTTGATCGCGTTGTGGGTGCGGATGCCGTGCCGCGTGGCGGCCGTGGCCAGCTTCGCCGCGTGCTCCGCCTCGGCGGCGTCGAAGCCGCGGTGCAGGTAGGCGGAGCGGACGATCGTCTCGTGGACGTCGACGGGGACGACGTGGAAGGTCTCGGGCATGGGTTCAGACGACTTTCGTGACGGGGACTTCGGGGTTGACCTGGGCCAGGGGCTGCTCGCCGCGCATCGCCCGGATCAGGTTGGTGACGGCCGCCATCGCCTGCCGCTGCACGCTCTCGTGCGTCCGCGAGCCGACGTGGGGCGTGACGAGGCAGGTGGGCAGCTTCGTGAGCGGATGGTCGGCCCGCGGCGGCTCCTCGTCGAGCACGTCGGTGCCGTAGCCCCGCACCCGGCCGGAGGCGAGCGCCGCCGCCATGTCGGCGGTGTTGACGATCTCGCCGCGGGCGCAGTTGAGGATGATCACGCCCGGCTTCATCGTCGCGATCGTCTCCGCCCGGATCATGTCGCGGGTCTCGGGCGTGAGATTGGTGTGGAGCGAGATGTAGTCGGCGACGGCGAACAGCTCGTCGAGTGAGGCGGCCCGCGGGATCCCGTGCTCCGTCGCGAAGGCCTCGTCCCAGAAGACGTCGTAGCCGACCGGCTTCATGCCGAAGGCCTTCGCCCGGAGCGCCACCTCCTTGCCGATCCGCCCCATGCCGACGATGCCGATCGTCTTGTCGAGCAGCTCGTGGCCCGTCTGCCGCTTCCAGCCGCCCGCCCGCACCGAGTCGGTGTGGAAGAGGAGGTTCTTCTCCAGGGCCAAGAGCAGCAGGAAGGCGTGCTCGGCCACGGTCGTGTGGTTCACGCCCGGGGTGAAGAGCAGCGGGATGCCGAACTCGGTGCAGCTCTTGACGTCGATTTTGTCGACGCCGATGCCGTACTTCGAGAGCACCTTCAGCCGGGGCCGGGCCTTTTCCAGCACCGCCCGGGTGATGGCGTCATCCCCGCAGATGGAGCCGTCGATCTCGCCGACGAGGGCGGCGGTGTCGGCCTCCGAGAGGGGGCCGCGGGCCGTGATCACCTCCCAGCCCGTGGCGGCGAGCGCGTCGTGGTGGGGGCCGGGCGTGTCCTGGAACGACGTGGTGGTGACGAGGATGCGGGGGCGCATGGTGGCAATCCGGGGTGACGAGAGTCCGGAAGGTAGCGGCCCCCCTGCAAAACGGCAATTCACACCTTCTGCACGGCGACTCCGCGTCGGCGCGGTCAGGATCGGGCGTCGCCCAGCCGGGGGGCGGCGGTCTCGGTGATGAAGGCCTTCAGCAGCGCCGCCTGGCGGCCATTCCAGCGCCACAGGTGACTCGCCCGGCGATCGAGCCCCGCGGCCCCGGCCAGTCCCTCCCGATGGATCCAGTAGGCATCGCCATCCGGGAGCGGGAAGGCGGCGAACTCGGGCCACCGCTGCCGCGGCACGCTCGTCTTCACCCACGACCAGGCGTTCACGTGGTGCCGATGGTCCGGATCCGGGCTCTGGATGCACCACAGGCGGTACTCCAGTTCGGTGACCGGTGCGACCCGTCCTCCCGCGAGGATCGCGATCGCCGAGCCGGCCGCGAGCAGGGCGTCGATCGCCGCGATCCCGGCAGGCGACGTCGTGACCACGACCGCCGGGTCGTCGTCGGCCCCGGGCAGGCCGCGGCGGGCGGTCCGCACCGCCTCCAGCTCGGCGAGCCGCGTGGCCAGCGACGCGCCGATGATCGACCGCTCGGCACTCCAGCCGGCCGGATCGGAGTCGGGAAGGTCCAGCGGCGTTCGCCGGCGCCGGTCCGCGGCGAACTCCACGAGGCCGTCGAGCCAGAGACGAGTCTGTGGATGCACGTGCAACCCCGCCGGAAAAAGGGCAGCGGGCCGGCGTGCCTGGAGGCATGCCGACCCGCTGCGTTCATCGTAGCGTGACCGTCACCGCCGCCGGAGCGGCGGGAGGCGGGCTCAGCGGGCGAACCGCTGGCGAAGCCACTCGTTCTTCCGGCGCTCGAGCTCGACGAGCTTGGCAACCGGGCCCTTCCGGGCGCCGATTTCGGTACGGGCGTTCTGGGCCTGGGTCGTCGAGGCACCGATCACGAGGGTCGCGGCGACCGCGACGAGGAGAAGCATCCGCTGCATGGTGGGCATCCTGATTAACTGGGGGAGAGATGAGGCAACCGGACGACGGCCCGAGTCGAGCCGCCGACGGAAAGTGAATCGGCGTCCCGCCGTGGATTTCTCCACGAGCGAATCGAGACCTTCGCACCATGGTCACAACCGTCGACCAAGGCATCTTTGGTGCCCGCGGAGCCAACGACAGAATCGGGCGTCGGAGCCGCTCGCGGCCGGAATTTCGGGGCGCGGCCGACTTGACCGCGCGGGAAACACGTGCACCGGGACGGCTCACCGTCGGGCTCGATCCGCCGGCGGTGCCAAGGGGTCGTCGGGCCAGGCGTGCTTCGGGTAGCGGCGGCGGAGTTCCTTCTTGACCGTCGGGTAGGTGTTCTTCCAGAAGCTCGCCAGGTCGCCCGTCACCTGCTGGGGGCGATGGTTCGGGCCGAGCAGGTGCAGGAGCACCGGCTGTCTCCCCCCGGCGATCCGCGGTGTCTCGGCCACGCCGAAGAGCTCCTGGATCCGGACGGCGAGCACCGGCGGTCCTGCGGCCGCGTACTGGAGCTTGAACCGCTTGCCCGACGGCAGATCGAGGTGCGGAGGGGCGAGGCGGTCGAGCTCCGCGAGCCGCTCGTAGCCCACGGCGGCCTGCAGCCGCGAGAGCCAGTCGGCCGCGCGGACGTCGTCGAGGGACCGCAGGCCCAGGCAGAGCTCGGGCAGGAAGGACGCGAGCGTGGCGTCGTCGAGCGGCGGCAGGCCGAGGTCGGGGGCGGAGGCGGCCAGCCAGCGGACCCGCACGAGAAAGACATCGGCGGCCGAGTCGGTCGCGGGCCGAACCCGATCGAAGGCCAGGGCCGCCTCGCGGGCGAGGATCGCGGCGGCGGCCGCCTCGTCGCGGATGGCCGTGGGCGTCTCGTCGATCACGAGATCCATCCACGCGGTCTGCAGCCTGGCCTCGACCTGCCGCCGCGACGGATGGAACAGGAGCTGCTCGCCGCTCGTGAGGTTCGCCTTCGCCAAGGGCTCCAGGTCGAGCCACGCCCGCTCCACCGCCGATCCCACGCGCACGCCCGCCTCCCCACTGGAGTCGTCGAGGTCGATCGCCAGGAACAGCGGCTCGCCGCGCAGCCGTGAGCCATCGAGCCGCACGCCCCGGCCGCCCACCATCGTGCCGCGGTCCTGCGTGCCGGGGCGAAGCCTCGCCAGCCGGTCTGGAAAGGCCTCGAGGAGCGCGAGCATCACCGCGGCGGCGGGGTCGGCGGCCCTTTCTGCGAGCGGCACGTCGACCATCCGCTCGAGCTGCTCCGCCACCCGCAGCACGTTGTGGGCCCCGCCGGGATGCGGCTCCAGGGCCGGATCGCCGATCGGCACGCCGGCCCGAAACGCCTGCAGCGCCGCCACGCGATCGACGACATCGGACCGCGTCCGCACGAGCTGCCGATCTCGCGGGCCGCCCCCCCGGGGGATGCGAAAGGGGTCGCGCTCCGAGAGCAGCGCGGCCGCGATCGATGCCTCGCGAAGCACGCCATGGCGGGCGCCCGCCAGGAGCAGTCGCGCCAGCCGCGGATGCGCGGGCAGCCGCAGGAGGTCGTGGCCGAGCGGCGTGACCTGCAGTCGGCCGGTGCCATCGGCGGCGATCGCCCCGAGATGCACGAGCAGGTCGCGGGCGTTGCCGAGCGCCTCCGGCGGAGGGGCATCGAGCCACGGAAACCCGGTCGCCTCGCCGAGCGCGAGCAGCTGGAGGAGCGGGCCGGCGAGGTCGCCGCGGACGGCCTCGGGAGGCTCGGCGGCCGGGCGATGCTGATGGGCCGACTCGTCCCAGAGCCGCCAGCAGACGCCGGGGGCCGTGCGGCCGGCGCGGCCCGCCCGCTGGTCGGCCGCCGCCTTCGAGATGGTCACGAGCTCGAGCCGTGGCAGGCCGGTGGCGTGCGACACGCGGCTCTGTCGCGCGAGGCCCGAGTCGACGACGGCGGTGATGCCCGGAATGGTCAGCGAGGTTTCGGCGACGTTGGTGGCGAGCACCACCTTGCGGCGGCCGATGTCGGCGAGCACGCGATCCTGCTGCTCCGGTGGCAGGTCGCCGAACAGTGGCAGCACGGCGATGCCCTGCCGCTCGAGCGGGCCGCGGAGGTCGTCCTGGCAGCGGAGGATCTCGCCGACGCCGGGCAGAAACACGAGCACGTGGCCGTCGGTCGCCCGCACCGCCTCGGGCACCGCCTCGCCGACCCGCTCGCGGAGCTCGCGGCGGTCGCCGTGCTCGAGGTAACGGATCTGCACCGGGTACAGGCGGCCGTCGGCGGAAACCACGGGACAGGGCTCTCCCCCCTGCCCCAGCAGCGCGGCCACGGGCTCCGCATCGAGCGTCGCGCTCATCACCACGATCCGCAGGTCGGGCCGCAGGGTGTCGCGCAGGCGGACGAGCAGCCCCAGGATCAGGTCCATCTCCAGCGACCGCTCGTGGAACTCGTCGAGCACGACCGCGGCGATGCCGTCGAGCGAGACGTCGGCGACGAGCCGCCGCAGCATGATGCCCGTTGTTTCGACGATGAGCCTGGTCTCGCGGCTCACGCACGACTCGAATCGCACCTGGTAGCCGACCTCGCCGCCCGGCTCGCCGCCGCGAAGGTGGGCGATCTGGCGGGCCACCGCGCGGGCTGCGAGCCGCCGCGGCTGGAGCAGGATCACCCGCGCCGCCGATCCGGCGGGGAGGTCGTCGAGCACGGCGGCAGGCACGAGCATCGTCTTGCCGGACCCGGGCGGTGCCGTGACGACGACGGCCCCCGACCGCGACGCGGCCACGGCCTCGGCGAGCACGGATGCGACGGGGAGATCGGGAGGCAGGCGGCTCATGCGGACCATCGTAGCCGGCAGTCCGCATCGCTCACGCGATTGCGGCTTCCGGGGGAACGGACTCAGCGAGGGGCTGTCCGTGTCCCGCGAGCCGGCGTATGCCGCCAAACGAAGCCAGGATGGCGGAGTGCCGGCGGCATCCGAGCGAGCGGATGCCACGACGGCATCCGTGAGCGACCGGCGACGGGGCACGGGCGGTCCCGAGCGGCGCGGCGTACGGGTGGGCGATCGGGTCCGCATCGCTCACGCGATTGCGGCTTCCTGGGGAATCGCTCACGCGATTGCGGCTTCCGGGGAGCGGCTCCCGCGCCCTCAGCCGTCGCCGCCGAGTTCGAACTTGTACTTCCCCGGGTTTGGCACCGGGTAGCGGCCACCCGCGTCGGCCACGACCGGCGCCGGCGACGCCATCGTCAGGTGCTCCACGCCGGCGGTGAGATCCTCCGGGCAGTCGAGCATCTCCTGAAACGTCACCGGCCGGCCGACGTGCGCCGAAAACCGTCCCATGGCCGTCACCAGGCTCGCCTCGGCGCCGCGGACCGCCTCGTTGTAGGGCTCGTCGGCGACGATCGCCGCGACGAAGTGGTCCCACTCCCGGCGATACGGATTCGGCTCGGGCTGCTCCGCCGTCCAGAGCACGTTGTCTTTCGCCACCCGCTGCGACCGGTAGATCGTGGGCCTGGCCGGCGAGTGGCCGCTGGTGGAGATCGTGAACGCCCCCTTCGAGCCCTGGCCGTAGACGCCGAAGTGCTGTCGGCAGTTGTGCATCAGGCGGCTCTCGTAGAAGAACTTCGCCCCGTCGTCGAAGGTGTACTCGACCGCATAGACGTCGAAGTTCTGGTCGCTGATCGCGCCCTTGAAGTGGCGGCCCCCGACGGCGTCGGCCTTCGTCGGCCACGCCCCCTTCATCATGCACACCTCGTCGATGTGGTGGATGCAGTAGTCGCTGAACACACCACCGCTCGCCCAGAGGAAGTTGTGGAACCGCCGGATCTGCCACATCAGCTCGCTCGTCCCCTCGGGCCCCGGGGCGAGGTCGAGGTTGTGGCCGGGCGTGTGGCTGCGATAGCCGCGAAACGTGATCAGGTCGCCGGCCGCGCCGTCGCGGAGCCGGTCGAGGAGTTCGCGCCGCCGGTCGCAGTGACGGCACATCAGCCCGACCGCCACCTTGAGCCGCTTGGCGTCGGCCTGGGCGGCGAGTGCGAGGATGCGCCGCGTGCTCGGCCCGTCGATCGACACGGGCTTCTCCATGAACACGTGCACACCCTTGGCGATCGCGTGGGCGAAGTGGGCGGCCCGGAAGGCGGGCGGCGTGGCGAAGATCGCGATGCCGCCGGCGGGCAGCGCGTCGATCGCCCGGCGGTAGGCGTCGAAGCCGATGAAGGTCCGGTCGTCGGGCACGTCCATGCGGTCCTGGAACCGCTCCTGGAGCGACCGCTTCACCGCGGCGATCCGCTCGGGGAACACGTCGGCCATCGCCGTGAGCTTCACGCGTCCGCCGCGGGCATCGAAGGCGTCGATGACGGCGCTGCCGCCGCGGCCGCCGCAGCCGACGAGCGCCGCGGGAATCTCGTCGCTGCCGGCGACGTGCACGCCCCCGGCCGGGACCGCCGTCGCGGACGGCGTGTCGGCCTCGGCCGCCGCGGCCGCGGTGGCGAGCGCCGCGCCGGCGGCGCCGAGAAACGTGCGGCGGCTGCCGGCGCCGCGGGCGTCCGTCGTGTCGGTCATGGTCGGATGCCTCGGGAAATCAGCCGCCATAGGCGGCGGCGGTGTGCGTGATCGCGAGATCGTCGTCCAGGGAGCGGTGCGGTGCGATCCGGTGCTTGCCCAGGACCGCGTGGTAGGCCCTCACGGCCTCCGCGGCGGGCAGACCGCCATCGGCGACCGCGCGGAGGTGCCGCACGAACTCGAGCTGGTGCTCGGCGGCGTTGATCTTGCGGCCGAAGAGGGCGACGCGGGCGCCGTGCCGTTTCGCCTGCTCCACGAGCGCGAAGGCGTCGTGGGTGGTGCCGGCGGCTCCGCCGAGAATGCCGATCACGAGCGCGGGGTCGTAGGCGGCGAGCTGCTCGGTGGTCTCGGGGCCGAGGTAGGGAATCTTGAGGAACACCGGCCGGCCGGCCCGCGGCACGCCGGCGAGCGCCCGGACGACGTGGTCCGCCACGAACCGGGCGATGCCGAGGGGCGCCGCCCCGTCCCCGGCGGCGTTCGGGAAGAAGACCTCGAGGAAGTGCCGAAAGCGGGCGCGTTCGGCCTCGTGGCGGAACTCGCGGTAGGCGGCGAGCATCGCCCGGTCAGCGAGGGCGTCGCCGTTGAGCGTGATCGAGAACAGGCCGAGATCCGTCGCCGGGATCCCGGATCCCGGCGGCTCGAGGCGGCCCCACTGGGCGTGCGGGATCGTGGTCGTGGCGAATGGCAGGGCGGGCTGCCGCGCGTAGGTGCCCGAGCCCGCGGCGAGCCAGATGTCGGTGGTGTCGTTCATCCGCACGGCCGGCGTGACGCTCGAGTGCTCGAAGAGCCGCTCGGCGCCGGCCAGCAGGTCGGCCGTGCTCGCGCTCATCAGCATCACGTCGACGAGCCCCTGCTCCACGAGCTCCCGGATCTGAGCGCGGAAGTCGGCGAGCGAGCGAAACGGCCCCGCCCGGCGGTCGCCCCCCGGCGTCACCCCTGGCGCCGCCAGCCCGAACGCCATGTCGGCGTCCTTGGCGTCGGCGAGGATGAACGCGTCGCAGCCGGGGTCCGCCGCCAGTCGGGCCAGCTTGGCATCGAGGGACTTCGAGCCGCGGGTGGCGGCGACGGGCGGCGACGGGGAATCCATGACTGGAAGTCTAGTGGACGCGGCCGGGCCCCGGCTCGCCCCCAATCCGTACACTGGTGACGAACCATGTTCACGGGAAATCGCCCGTCCGCGTCGGCATCGTGAGGCCGGTTTCGCAGCTCGCCCCGACCATCCCGAGGAGGCCCATGGCCACGCCCGCTCGCTTGTCGCCCGGATCCTCGAGCACCCATCCGCAGGCCGCCCCGCCGGCCAGGCCGCGGGTGTTCGTTGGGGGTGGGGACGGCTCCGGCTGGTTCAGGATCCTGGAGTCCATGGCGGCGTCGGACGACGAAGCGGGCTTCGAGTCATGAGCCAACGCCCGGTCGATTGCGTCGTCTGCGGGACGTGCGTGGCGGACGTGCTCGTGCGTCCCGTCGCGCTCGACCACGCGGTCGGCGCCGGCCGCCTGTTCCACGTCGATCCGCTCGAGGTCACGACGGGCGGCATCGTCTGCAACACCGGCGTGGCGCTGCAGCGGCTCGGCGGCACGGTGGAGGCGGTCGCGCTCGTGGGGGACGACCTCTGGGGCGGAGAGATCGTCACGCGGCTGGCGGCGCAGGCCGTCGGCACGACGGGCATCGAGCGGCGGGCCGGCGCGGCGACGAGCACCACGGCGGTGCTCATCGACGAGGCGGGCGAGCGGAGCTTCGCGCATCACGTGGGGGTGGCCTCGGCGTTCGACGTCGATCTCCTGCGCCGGCACGAGGCGCTGCTGTCGCGCAGCCGATTCGCGGTGCTCGGCTACATCGGTCTCCTGCCGGCGCTCGAGTCGCGGCTGGCGGAGGCCGTCGCGGTGCTGCGGCGGGCGGGCTGTCGGGTGGTGGTGGAGACGGGCGGATCGGGGGGGACGCTGGCCGATGTCGCCTCCGCCCTGCCCGGGATCGACGTCTTCGTGCCGAGCCTCGACGAGGCGTCGCGGCACGCAGGCAGCGACGATCCCCGCGAGATCATCGCCTGCTACCGCCGGCACGGTGCGGCCGGCCTCGTGGGGGTGAAGTGCGGGGCGCGGGGCAGCGTGCTGAGTCCTGCCGCCGACCACGTGATCGACGTGCCGTGCGTCGCGCCGCCGGGGCCGGTCGTCGACACGACGGGAGCCGGCGACTCCTGGCTCGCCGGACTCGTGATGGGGCTCGTCCGCGGCATGCCCGTGGAGGCGGCGGCGCGTGTCGGCGCCGCCACCGCGGCCTGCTGCGTCACGCGGGCCGGAGCGACGGCCGGGCTCCGCGGGTTCGACGAGACGATCCGGCTGACGGAGCGGTGAGCGGGTTCAGGGGCGGGACGCTTCGTTCACGACGACCGTGCCGTCGGCCTTCGCGGTGACGTCGAGCACGCGGTCGTGGAAGTGGATGCCGCGAACCGTGAGCGCCGGCCACGACGCCGGCAGCCGCGGCGTCACGGTGAAGTCGTCCACGCCCGGCTCGAAGCCCAGGAATCCCTCCAGCATGACCTGCGGCACGAGGATGCTTTCGAGAAACTCCTTGTCGAGGCCCAGGCCCCCCGCGGTGCCGCCGCCCTGGAGCGTGCCCCGGCCGGGCTTCGCGTACGAAGTGCGGTAGCCCCCCTCCGCCTGCACGCCGTCGAACCAGCGGAGGATCGCGTCGAGCCGGGCGGCGGCATCGTCGGGCGACCCTCCGCGGAGCCGCGCGAGCAGGTCGAATCCGCTGAATCCGAGCACCGCCCCGCCATCCTGCACCTGCCCGCCCCAGGGGATCGTTTCCGGGGCATGCCAGACCCACATGTAGGTCTCCACGTTGCGCCGGGTGGTGCTCCGCGGGGCGAACCGCCAGTGGTAGATGTCCGCGGCCTGCGCCGTGTCGCCGGCCACGATCCGCCGTCCGGCGAGCCAGTCGAGGATGCTCCGCGCCTGCTCGTCGCCGGCGATGCCGGCGGCGACCGCCTCGGTGTTGAGGAAGGTGAAGCCGTAGTCGTAGGGCCGGCCGTCGAGATCGATCCAGCCGACGAACCGCCCGGTGTCGGCATTCCAGAAGCGGGTCTGGAAGTCGCGGCGGATGTCGTCGCGGAGCCGATCGATCTCCCGGGGCCCAAGCGGCCGGTCGGCGGCCGGAATCGCCCACTCGGGATGGTCGTCGATCCCCTGCTCCACCGTGCGGTAGCGGCCCAGCGCCTGCCAGAGCCCGAGCGTCGCGTAGGCGTCATGGCCGCCGAACGGCAGCAGATCCCAGTAGTTGCTGCCCACGCCCCGCCCCTGGAACACGGTCTTCCTGCCGTCAGCGCCGACCGCGAACCCGGTCGTGCCCTCGTGGCCCGGCCAGGGCACGCGGACGTGATGGCCGTCGCGGACGGCGAACTCGTCGAGCGTGAAGCGAAGCGCCCGGCGCATGGGGCCGATCACAGCCCTGAGGTACTCGATGTCCCGCGTCCAGAGGAAGGTGTCGCTGGCGCCGTGCAGGAAGAGCGCGCCGGTGTTGGGATGGCGACTGTCCACCGCGGAGATCAGGCTCTTGAGGGCGACGCGGGTGCCGGTCGGGGCGTGGACGACCAGCCGGAACCGCGTCCGCGGCGGGGCGTCGGCCGTGGCCGCCGGCAGGCCGACGTGGTCGAAGTGCATCCGACCGTCGGCTGGGAGCGTGATCGCCGCGGACCGCTCGGGCATCCAGTCGGCGTCGCCGGCGACCTGCCAGTCGAGTCGGGCCGTCGCGGGAGTGCCGTCGGGCGTGCTCACGCTCCACTCGACCCTCGCGAACGGGCAGACCGCCGCGGGGCAGGAGCACTCGGGCGTCGTGATCACGGTCGGCGCGCCGGTCGTCGTGAGCACCAGTCCCTCGGTCGGATCGATGCCCGTGACGTCGGCACCGTCGATGCCGAACCGGCTCCACGACTCGAGCGGCTCGAGGCCCACCGCCTGCACGGCCCACGCGTCGCCCGCCACGGAGAAGTGCCAGCCGACGCCCCCGCCCTGCTGCCACGTCGGAAACGGCCAGCCGTCGGCGTGGGCGAGGCCGCGGTGCTGCTGCATCGCCACGCAGCCCGCGGCGTCGATCCGCTTGGTTCGAAACGCCTGCCGGTACCGGTCGCGAAACGAGGGGCCCGTCCAGAGCGATGCCCGCGGCAGCCAGGCGTCCCAGAGCGTGCAGGGGATGAACGCTCCGGGCAGGTGCAGGGCGTGCATCTCGTCGAGCAGCCGCATCGCGCGGTCGTGGCCCGGGACGACGAAGCGCACCGGGACGTCAGCCTTCACGGCGTGCCGCCAGGGCTTCTCCAGGGGCACCGTGACCGGCCAGCCGGGATACTCCTCGGGCTTCCCCTCGCGCAGGGCGG
>JBIIMU010000036.1:0-12299 GCA_044337845.1 Pirellulales bacterium
GCCGCGGCCATCGCGCGGGCCGCCGGAGCGAAGCTAGGATTGGCGGACGCGGGAGCCGTTTTTCCGCGCGACGCAGGATCAGGGCATGCCCGTGTCAGCCGCAGCCGCCGCGCTTCGTCAGCACCTCCAGCAGATCGGGCTCGAGCTCGCCACGCTCGAGATGACGCCCGAGCGTTCACCCGCCGTGCTGGCCGCGGCGGTCGAGGCGGCGGCCACCGCCGGTGCTCCAGCCGAGATCACCGCGGCCCTCGGGCTCGCCCGCGACTGGGCGACCGCGACTGCCGGGAGCGTGTCGGCGGAGGTCCGCGGTCGGTTCGCCGCGTGGCACGGCTGGATGGAGCAGGCCGTGACCGCCTGGGAGCGCGGCCGCCCGCTGCCGGCCTGGCCGGCGGACCTGCCGCAGCCATCGGCTCCGGGGCGGAACGGTTCGCCGAGCGGCGCGGCTGCCGAGCAAGCGGTGCCGCTGCTGCCGGGCGGCATCGACGCCGAGCTGATGCAGCTCTTCTGCACCGACTGCGAAGACTTCCTCCGCGACATCGAGCAGGGCGTGCTCGTGCTGGAGGAACGCCCGGACGATCCCGAGACGCTCAACACCGTCTTTCGCGCCTTCCACACGTTCAAGGGCAACGCCGGCATGCTCAAGCTGGTGGTGCTCCAGCGGGTGGCGCACGAGCTCGAGTCGCTGCTGGATTCCGCCCGCCGGGGTCGGCTCCGGCTCGGCCGCGGCGAGATCGACGTGATCCTCGCCGGGGCCGACCTCTTCAGCCGCTACGTCGCCGCCGTCTCCAGCCGGCTCGCGGGCCGGGAGACGGCCGACAGCGTGTCGCTCCCCGCGCCCGCCGTCATCGACGCCGTGCAGGCGTTGCTGGCGAACCGCGCCGCGGCGCCGGCTTCGCCGCCGACAGCGCCGCAGCCCGTCGCGGCCCCGACCCCGACTCAGGCCTCGACCCCGGCCCCGACCGGCGCCGCGGCGGCCACAGCTGGCGGCGACGAACCGCCGCCGGTGGCAGCGTCCCAATTCCCGGCCCCGACTCCGGCCGTCCCCACAGCCGGCGCGGCCGCGCCGCCGCGGCCGGTCGCACCGAGTGGCTCCGTGCGGGTCGACACGGGCAAGCTCGACGGGCTGATCGATCTCGTCGGCGAGCTCGTGATCGCGCAGTCGATGGTCACCCAACATCCGGCGGTGGCAGCCGCCGGCGACGAGCAGCTGGCCCGATCCCTCGCCCAGCTGCGGAGCGTCTGCTCGGAACTCCAGCGGACGGCCACGGCGCTGCGGATGGTGCCGATCCGCGGCACGTTCCAGAAGATGGCCAGGCTCGTCCGCGATGTGGCCACCCAGCTGGGCAAGGAGATCCGGCTCGTGCTCGACGGCGAGGAGACCGAGCTCGACCGCTCGGTGATCGAGGAGATCGGCGATCCCCTCGTGCACATGATTCGCAACTCCGCCGACCACGGGATCGAGTCGCCGGCCGACCGCACGGCGGCCGGCAAGCCGGCGGGCGGCACGATCACGCTGCGGGCCTATCACCAGGGAGGCTTCGTGGTGATCGAGGTGGCGGACGATGGCCGCGGGCTCGACCCGGCGCGGATCCGGCGGACGGCCGTGCAGCGCGGCCTGATCCGTGCCGACGAGCAACTCGGCGATCGCGAGGTGCTCGACCTGATCTTCGCCCCGGGCTTCTCCACCGCCGAGCGGGTCAGCGACGTGTCGGGCCGCGGCGTGGGGATGGACGTCGTCCGCCGCAACATCGAGCGGATCCGCGGCAAGGTCGAGATCGACTCGACGCCCGGCCGCGGCACCACGTTCACCATCTTCATGCCGCTCACGCTGGCGATCATCGAGGGGCTCTTGGTGGCGGTGGGCGACCAGCGGTTCGTGATCCCGGCGCTGGCGGTCCGCGAGTCGTTCCGGCCGCTGCCGGGGGCGGTCACCACGGTGCAGGGGCGGGGCGAGCTCGTCACCGTCCGCAACCGGCTCGTGCCGCTCCTCCGCCTCGGCCGCCACTTCGGGATCGAGGGGGCCTGCGACGTTCCCGGCGACGGGATCGTCGTCGTCGCCGAGGCGGGACAGGAGACCCGCTGCCTGCTCGTCGACTCCCTGATCGGCAAGCAGGAGGTGGTGATCAAGAGCCTCGGGGAGACGTTTCCGCCCGGGCGGGGCTTCGCCGGCGCCGCGATCCTCGGCGACGGCCGGGTGGGCCTGATCCTCGACACCACCGCCCTGGTTCGCATGCGGACCAACACCACGGAGACGGCCGCCTGAGCCGACGCCCAGCGATGACCGACCCTTCGGCACCGTCCGCCGGCCACCCGGCCGCCGCCCCCGGCAAGTACCTGACGTTCACGCTCGGCGGCGAGTCGTACGGCGTGCCGGTGCTGGCGGTCCGCCAGATCATCCGCCTCTGCCCGATCACGCCGGTGGCCACCATGCCGCCGCACGTCCGCGGCGTGATCAACCTCCGCGGCAAGGTGATCCCGGTGGTCGACCTGCGAATCCGGTTCGGGCTGCCGGCGGCCGCGGAGCACGACCGCACCTGCATCGTCATCACGCAGGTCGCCGCGGCGTCGGGTGGCACCAGGCCCTATGGCGTGATCGTCGACGGCGTCGACGAGGTCGCCCACTTCGCCGCCGCCGACATCGAGCCCGCCCCGGATTTCGGCGGCGCGATCGACGCCCGCTTCATCACCGGCATGGCCAAGGCGGCGTCGGGGGTGAAGGTGCTCGTGGACCTCGACCTGATCGCCGCCGCGGAGAGCCTCGCGTCCCTGCCGCCACCCGTCGTCCCCACACCATCAGCCTGAGGTTCCCACGCATGGCTTCCTGGACGATCTCCCGCCGCATCGCCGCGGGCTTCGTGGCGCTCGTGCTGCTCGCCGTCGTGATCGGCGGGGTGTCGATGTGGCGGATGCTGGGCATCAACGGACACGTGGTGTCGCTCTCGACCAACGTGGTGCCGTCGATGGCGACCCTCAGCCGCATCATCCAGTCCAACGTCGCAGCGGTGCGGGCGGTCTCGGCGGCCGTGCTCGGGGCCGACGACGCGGTCGCGCTGGCCGATGCGGCCCGGACGTTCGACGCGGCCGTCGCCGGCGGATCGCGACTGTGCGTGACGTATCGCGAGTCTCTGATCAGCGACGACAAGGATCGCGACCTGTTCACCGCCGCCGTCGCCGCCCGCGACGCCATGCTCGTGGAATCACGAAATGTGCTGCAGCTCGTGGCCGAAGGTCGGGCGACCGAGGCGCGCGAGCTGCTCGAGTCGAAGGTGGAGCCGCAGGTCGACACCTGCCTGGATCTCTTCGACCGCGACATCGCCCACATGCTGGAGCTGTCGGAACGTGAGGTCGACGGCGCCCGAGACAAGCTGGCCCGCGGCGTGGGGCTCGTCGGCATCCTCGCCGCGGCGGCGGCGGCGGTCGGATCCCTGCTGGGCTTCGCGATCATTCGCTGGACAGGCCAGGCCTTGCGGTCGATCTCCGCGGCACTCGGTGACAGCGTCACCCAGACGGCGGCGGCGGCGGCAGCGCTCGCCACCGTCAGCGGCGATCTGGCGACGGGCAGCGGCGAGCAGGGCGCCGCGGTCGCCGAGACGAGCGCCTCGCTCGAGGAGATGTCGGCGATGATCAAGAGCACGGCCGACAACGCGGCCCAGGCCAAGGAGCTCGCGGCCGAGGCCCGCGCGGCGGCCGAGGCGGGCGCCCGCACCATGGCCGAGATGAACGCGGCGATGACCGCCATCGAGGCCTCGAGCGCCGAGGTGGCGAAGATCGTCAAGGACATCGACGAGCTCGCGTTCCAGACCAATATCCTCGCGCTCAACGCCGCCGTCGAGGCCGCCCGGGCGGGCGATGCCGGCGCGGGGTTCGCCGTGGTGGCCGACGAGGTGCGGTCGCTGGCGCAGCGGAGCGCCGCCGCGGCCCGCGCGACGGCCGAGAAGATCGAGGCGGCGATCGCGTCGAGCCGCCATGGGGCGGCGAGCTGCGACCGCGTGGGCGACTCGCTCGGCGAGATCGCCGGCAAGGTGACGGCCGCCGACCAGCTCGTGGCGGAGATCGCCACCGCCGCCCGCGAGCAGGCCCAGGGCATTCGGCAGATCGGCGCGGCGATGTCGCAGCTCGACCGGGTCACGCAGGAGAACGCCACCCGCGCCGTGCACGGGGCCACCGCCTCCACGCAGCTGAGCAGCCAGGCACGCGTGATGCAGGAGAATGTGACCTGGCTGCGATCGCTGGTGACCGGCGGACGCGTGCCGGCCCCCGCGGCCGGGCTGAGGCGGAGCGCGGGAGCGCATCGCACGTCGCGTCCGCCCGGGGCCCGCCTGCCAGCGCGCGGACCGCGGCCCGCCGCGCCGCGGATCCCGATGCCCGGCGACGAGTCGCGCGGTCACGATGCCGAGGATCGGCACTTCCGGGATTTCTGACCAGTTCCGCTTCCCGATCGGCGATGATGGCGACGATGCCCGCACCCGAACCCCAGCTGTCGGCCTCGGCGTTTGCCTTCCTGGCCGATCTCGTTTACCGCCGCAGCCGCATCCGCCTCGGCCCGGACAAGCAGGCCTTCGTGTCCGGACGGCTGGGCGGTCACCTGCGGGACGTCGGCTGCGAGAGCTACGACGCCTACTGCCGGCTCCTCGGCTCGCCCGCCGGCGCGGACGAGGTGGGGGCGGTCATCGACCTGATCTCGACCAACCACACGCAGTTCTTCCGCGAGCCCGACCACTTCGACGTGCTCGCCCGCGAGGTGCTGCCCGGGGCGGTGGGCCGCCCGGTGCGGGTCTGGTGTGCGGCGGCGGCGTCGGGCGAGGAGGCCTACTCCCTGGCGATCGTGCTCGCGGAGCACTTTCGCGCCGCCGCGGAGCCTGCCTGGACGCTGGTCGCCTCCGACATCTCGCGGCGCATGCTCGACCGCTGCCGCCTCGGGATCTACGAGTCGGCGGCGGTCAAGCTTCCCGATCCGGCCTGGCTGCCGCGCTACTTCCGCCGGGGCTTCGGCGAGCGGGAGGGCTTCTACCGCGTGAAGCCGGCGCTGCGGTGCCGGGTGAAGGTGGAGCACGTCAACCTCTTCCAGGACGCCTATCCCTGGCAGGCGGGGCTCGACGTGATCTTCTGCCGCAACGTGATGATCTACTTCGACGTGGAGTCGCGGCAGACGCTCGTCGAACGGCTCTCTGAACAGCTCGCGCCCGGCGGGCACCTGTTCGTCGGCCATGCCGAGGGTCTGCTCGGCCTGCGGCATCGCCTGCAATCGGTGGCGCCGGGCGTCTACCGGCGGCCGCGGGCGGGGAGGGGATGATGGCCACCGCACCCCAGCGCCGCATCCGCGTGCTCGTCGTGGACGACTCGGCCCTCGTGCGCCAGGCGATCACCGCGGCGCTCGCCGACGATCCCGAGATCGAGGTGGTCGGCTCGGCCTGCGACGCCTTCGTGGCCCGCGAGAAGATCGAGCGGCTCGATCCCGACGTGGTGACGCTCGACCTCGAGATGCCGCGGATGGACGGGCTGACCTTCCTGCGGATCCTGATGGAGCACCATCCGCTCCCGGTGGTCGTGGTCAGCTCGCTCACCCAGGAGGGGTCGCAGGCCGCGATGGACGCGGTCGAGGCGGGGGCCGTCGACGTGCTCGCGAAGCCCGACGGCACGCTGTCGATCGGGGCCCTGGCCGACCGGCTCGCCTACCACGTGAAGGCCGCCGCGGCCGCCGGGATCCGAATCCGCCGCCCGACGCCGCGCGACGCCAGCCAGCACGAGCCGGCGCCGATCCGCGTCGCGGCGGGGCTCGAGTCGCGGGGATTGATCGTGATCGGCGCCTCGACCGGCGGGGTCGAGGCGCTGCGCGCGGTGCTGCCGCGGCTCCCCACGGGCCTGCCACCGATCGCCGTGGTGCAGCACATCTCGGCGCACTTCTCCAGGATCGTGGCCGACCGGCTCGCCGCGGTCTGTCGCGTGCGGGTTCGCGAGGCTGGCGACGGCGAGCCGCTCGAGCCGGGCACGTGCGTGATCGCCCCGGGCGACCATCATCTGGCCGTGGTGCGGCAGGGCACCGGGTTTCGCACGCGGCTCCTGCGGACGCCGCCGATCCATCACTGCCGTCCGGCGGTGGACGTGCTCTTCCGATCAGCGGCCGAGGCCGCGGGGGCGGGCGTCGTGGCCACGCTGATGACGGGCATGGGCAGCGACGGCGCGCTCGGCCTCCAGGCGGTCCGGCAGGCCGGTGGCACGACGATCGTCCAGGACGAGGCCACGTGCGTGGTCTACGGCATGCCGCGGGCGGCCGTCGCCCTGGGCGTGGTCGATCGCATCGTGCCGCTCTCCGCCATCCCGGAGGCGATCGTGGCGGCCGTCGCCCGCTGATCCTGTCACCGGAGTGGGCCCCGAAGATCCGGTCGGCACCTTCGCCCCCCGAGAATGCTCATTCCGGTTATTCTCGATGGCCACGGCACCCGTCCCCCTGCTCCACGAGACACCGGCCCGTTCCATGAAAGATCCGACCGTCCGCGGCGTCGTCCACCTCATCGAGGAAACCAAGACCTTCGGCCAGAAGGGCTTCCGCAAGCGGCTCGTCGTGCTGCAGCAGGAGAAGGCCTCGTTCACGAACTACATCCCGGTGGAGTTCGTGAAGGACGGCTGCGACGCGGTGGACGACCTGAATCTGGGCGACGAGATCGAGGTGACCTACCGCCTCAGCGGCCGCCGCTGGCAGCGCGACGAGGCCAGCGAAGCCAAGTATTTCCTGACCGCCGAGGGGCTCTCGTTTCGGCAGCTGTCGGCGGGCGGGCGCGATGATGCCGGCCCGCGCCGCGGCATCGATCCCAACGACGCCCTCGCCGAGGCGGCCGACGACGACGTGCCCTTCTGACGTGATGGTTCGCCGCGGCGCGGGACCGTCAGTCCTCGGACTCGGCGTCGCGACCGAGTTCCTGGTCGATGAGGATCAGGCCGTGGCCGTCTCCGCCGACGAGCATCAGCCGGTCGTGGACGTCGTCGGCCTCCGCCGTGTCGGCGATCTGCTGCGGCACGAACTGGGTCAGGAAGCTGTGGGTGAGGTGATCCTTGTGCTTGTCGGCGATGTCGATGAGGACATTCATCCGCTGCAGGAGCTGGTGCTCCTGCGTGCGGACCATCTCGAAGGCCGCGATCGGGCTTTCCCACTCGCAGGTCGGGGCCTGGATGGTGCCGAACTTGGCCTGGCAGTCGCGGTCGTTGAGGTAGTCGACGAACAGGTTCATGTGGGTGAGCTCGCCGTGCGCCTCGCCCCGGAACCACGCCGCCATCCCCGTGAGGCCGCGGACGTTCGCCCAGGACGCGAGCGAGAAGTAGAGAAAGGCCGCCGACGCCTCGATCTTGATCTGCTCGTTGAGGGCTTCGGCCACTTCGTTGTCGAGCGATTTGCGGAAACTCATGGCGGGTTCTCCTGAGATCGGGCGGGGCACGCAACGCACCGGCCCACGGCAGCCGACGTCGCGCGGCCCATTCTATCGCAGCCCGTGAAATCGGGAGGGCTGCCGCGAGCCCGGGGGCCGTGCCCCGCGCGACGCGACGGGGAAACCGTGGCAAGACGGGCAACCTCCGCCCCGCGATGCCGGCCACAGCGGCTGGCGAACGGCGGCAGGATCTGCCGATAGACCCGTCGTCGGCCCGGTGGCATCGGCCACCACCCTCGCTTCGCCCCGCCCTGCTCGAGAGGTTTCCCGATGAAGGGTCTGCCGCGGTCCTGCCCGCTTCTCGAACGCGACGCTCCCTCCCAGCCGCTCGCCGGTGCGCCCGCCCCGTGGGATCTCCGCCGCTGCTCGGAAACGGGGTTCGTGTATCTCGCCAACCCGCCGGCCCAGGAGCGATTCCGCGACGAGTTCGCCTGGGAAGTGACGCACGAGCAGGAGGCTCTCCGGCGGCAGCGTCGCGAGCCGATCCTGCACGCGCTCAGCGGGGCCCTCAAGACCTTCCGCCACCGGTTCCTCAAGCGGGACAAGACCGCGGCCATCATCCACCGGCTGCTCCGCGACGCGGCCACCACGGAGACAGGCCCGCTCCGCCTCGTGGACGTCGGCTGTGCGAAAGCATCGCTGAGCGTCCGCGTCGCCGACCGCCTGCCCAGGGCGGTGGCCGACCGGCTCGAGCCCGTCGGCATCGAGATCTCGAACTACCTGGCCAAGCTCGCGCACCTGGCGCTGCGTGGCCGCGGCGGCCGCTGCTTCCACGGCACGGCGCTCGACGGCCTCGCGTCGATCCTCCCGGAGTCGGCGCACGTGATCGTGCTGTCGTGCATCCTCGAGCACGAGATCGCGCCGCTGCCCCTGCTCCGCCGCTGCCGCGAACGCCTCGCTCGCGACGGCCGGATCGTCGTCAAGGTGCCCAACTACGCCTGCGTCGGTCGCTTCCTGCGGGGCCCGCGGTGGTGCGGCTACCGCTGGCCCGACCACGTCAACTACTTCACTCCCGCCACGCTCACGGCGATGGCCCGGGCCGCCGGACTCGACGTGGTGCGGATGAACGTGTTTGACGCCTCGCCGCTGAGCGACTCGCTCTACGCGGTGCTCGGCCACGCCCCCACCGCGGCCGGCACGGTCGCGGACCGTCCGGCGGCGGTGCCAGTGCCGCTCCGCAGGAGCGCCTGACCGAGCCGCTCAGGGGGCGAAGGTGGCGATGATCGGGCGGTGATCGCTCGTGCGGTCGTCGTCCGGAAAGTCACCGGTCCGCACGATCACGTCGGACGTGCCGTGCCAGGCCTTCGCCGCATGGGCCACGAACACGAAGTCGAGGATCGAGTCGGGATAACTGTCGACGCCGGGCAGCCCCTTCTTCCGGTCCTCCGACCAGTTGGAGTCGACGAGCGGATCCGGCTTCAGCCACTCCCAGGTGCCTTCCTCGAGCATGGCCGTGAAGGCCGGATTGCCCTGGCCGGTCGTGAAGTCGTAGTCGAAGTTGAAATCGCCGGCCGCCACGATCGGTTCGTCGCGTTCGGCCGCCCAGCGGCGCAGGGCCCGGGCCTGATCGAGCCGCAGCTCCTTCTCGCCGCGGGCGAGGTGCACCGTGATCAGCCAGAACGACGTTCCGGTGGCGAGGTCGTGGAGCCGGGTGATCAGCGGCGACCGGGCCCGCACGCTGCCGAACTCCGACGACGACTCCTCGGCCACCGTGAAGTTGGCGCGGATCCCCGCATAGCGGTGGAGCTCGAAGACCTCGTCGATCCGAAACCGCCGCGTGTCCACCACCAGCATCAGGGTGTCGGAATCGGCGTAGCCGCCGCTCGCCGAGGTGACGAAATCGACGTCGCCCCCGAGCCCCTCGGCGACCGCCCGCCGGTACCGCTCGACCGTCTTCGGCTCGACCTCGGAGAGGGCCACGATCTGGGCCCGCGTGTCCTCCGCCCGCAGCAGTCCGGTGAGCTGGCCGGCGACAACGTCGGCGTCGCTCACCGGCGGCTGGCTCGGGCGGTTGCTCTCCACGTTCCACGCCAGCAGGCGAAACTCCTCGGCCCGCGCCCCGGCCAGCCCGCACCCGGCGAGCACGACCGCGGCGGCGAGCCGGCGGCCCCGAGCCCTCGACAACCACGCGATCGGGATCACTCGGCGCCTCCCAGATCGCGGACGGCGATGTCCTGGAACTCCACCCACATCGGCGCCCCGGCATGGAGCTGCAGCGCGAGCACGCCCTCGCGGAGGGCCAGCTCCGGCGCGTCGGTGAAGTCGAGCGTCTCGACGCCGTTCATGAAGTGGCGGATCCGGTCGCCCTGGGCGACGATCCGCACCTCGTTCCAGTCGTCGAGTTTGAACAGCTTCGCGAAGGCCGCGGTGTCGATCAGCTGGCCCGTGACCTTCTTGGCACCGTCGATCCACGCGGCCCGCTCGCCCACCAGGCAGATCCGCCCGCGCTTCCCGCCCTCGTCGTAGATGAAGCCGGCCACGTTCGGCATCGTGGCCTCGTTTCGCAGCTCGTGCTGGTAGCCGCGGACGACCCAGGCGTTTTTCGGGTTGCCCTCCGTGATGTGCCGCGAGCGGTACTGGATCCCCGAGTTGTTGGCGGCGTTGCACCGGTAGCGGAGCTTCAGCTCGAAGTTCTTCAGCGTCAGCCCCTTCTTGATCAGGAAGGAGTTGCCTTCGGCCTTCGCCGCCGGCGTGGTTTCGCCGTGGATCACGCCGTCGCGGACGCTCCAGAGCCGCGGGTCACCGTCCCAGCCCTCGAGGTCGCGGCCGTTGAAGAGCGGCTGCCAGGCGGCCGCGGGCGGCGCCTCCGACACGGCGGCCGGCGGCGCGGCCGACAGGATCGAGCAGGCGACGAGGCACGGGACCATGACCGCGAACGAACGCATGGCGGGGCTTCCGGGGTTGAAACGGGGTCCACCGACGGCGACCAAATCATACGGGATGCAGATCGGTCTGTGCGCCGCCCGCCGCAGCCGGGAAGATAGCCCGGCTCCCCGATGGTGCCATGGCCCAGCCCCTGCCCCGAATCGTCGTCGACCTCGAGAAGCTCCGCCACATCAACTGTGGCCTGGGCAGGTTCTCGCTGCACCTCGGCGAGGAGCTGCTCCGCCTCGCGCCCGGCCGCTTCGACCCGGTGTTCCTGCTCAGTCCGGGCTCCGAGCGGCATTTCCCCGGGGGCCGCTTCGACACGATCCAGGTCAGGCCGTGGCGCAAGGAGAGCCTGCTCCGCCGCGTGCGGCCGCTCGTCGCCCCCTTTCTCGGGGCATCCCGGATCGACCTCTGGCACGTGACCAATCAGCTCTCCAAGTACCTGCCGACGAGCCCCCGCGTGCCCGTGCTGCTCACGATCCACGACCTCGCCTTTCTCCACGAGGGCGGGGAGGATCCGCGAGATCGCAAGGCCCGCCGCAAGCTCGCCGACATCCAACGGAAGATCGACCGCTCCAGCGCCCTCGTCACCGACACCCGCTACGTGGCCGACGATGTTCGCGCCAACCTCGATGTCGGCCGCCGGCCGATCCACGTCGTTCCGCTGGGCCTCTCATCGCCCCCGGCCGCGGCGGCGGAGCGGCCGGCCTTCGTGCCGCCGGGGCCCTTCGTGCTCACCGTGGGCAACTGCCTGCCCCACAAAAACTTCCACGTGCTCTTTGACCTCGTCGCACGCCTGCCCGGACGACACCTCGTGATCGCGGGCAAGAAGGCGACTCCGTACGGCGAGTTCCTCGAGCGCGAAGTCGCCCGCCGCGGGCTCGACCACACAGTGACGCTGACGGGCGAGGTCAGCGACGCCGATCGGCAGTGGCTTTACGAGCGGTGCGAGGCCTTCGTCTTTCCGTCGCTCTCGGAAGGCTTCGGGTTTCCCGTGCTCGAGGCGCTCGATGCCGGCCGGCCGGTGTTCATCTCGCACACCACCTGCCTGCCCGAGATCGCTGGGCCGCACGCCTTCGCCTTCGGGTCGTTCGAGCCCGCGGCGATGGCCCGGGACTACGAAGCCGGGCTGGCCGCCTGGCGGGCCGACCCCTCCGCGGCGGACCGCGGGCGGCGGCACGCGGCGGGATTCGCCTGGGCCGAGACGGCGCGGGGCTACCTCCGCGTGTACGAGTCGGTTCTGGCCGCGGCTTCCGGGGCCTGAAACTCGCCTTTCGAGGCGGCGGCGGGGGCGGTATCGTCCCCGCCCATCCAGCGTCCGCATCCAGCCCCGTCCCTCGAGTCGCCCGCGGGGGCGTTTGTGCCGATGACAGCCCGTTCCCTGCTGCGTGCCGTGGAGAAGGCGGTGATTCGGCCGACGGGGCGGACCCTGCGCCGCGCCTGGGACCGGCTCGGCGGCGGTGGTGGCGGCCGGATCGCGCGGCTCGAACGGCGGGTCGATGAGCTCGAGTCGCTCGTCCGAGAACTCACCGGCCTCGCCTACCTCCGGCTCGCCGACGAGGAGGGGGCCGCGGACGACCGCACCGCCGCATGATCCCGCCGCGCACGATTCTCGTGGACCTCCGCGCCGCCCAGCACCACGGCGACCGGGGCATCGCCGCGTTCAGCCAGAACCTCACCGTGGCACTCCTGCGGCTGGCGGCCGATCGCCGGTGGCTCCTGCTGCACGATCCGGCGCTGCCCGCGCCGAGCCGGATGGCGGAGCTCGCGACGGCGGCGGAGTGGTGCACGCTCGACGAGGTCGCGACCACCCGGATCGACGCCGTCGTCACCACCGGCTTCTTCCTGCCGCCGCCCGCCGGGAACGCCGACTCCCTGGTCCCGCCGGCCCTGCTGGCGCAGCGTCCGCGCTGGTTCGGCGTGGTCTACGACCTCGTGCCGTGGCTGTTCCCCGACCGCTATCTCGCCCGGGAGCCGGCCCGCCGCCGCTACCGCGAGGCGCTCGGGCTG
>JBIIMU010000399.1:0-3190 GCA_044337845.1 Pirellulales bacterium
GCCCGCGGAGCGGCTCGCCGTGCAGATGCACGACCGCTACATCGTGGTCGAGACGCCGGCCGGCATCGACGTCATCGACCAGCATGCCCTGCACGAGCGGCTGCTCTACGAGAAGTTCAAGGCCGCGGTCGAGACGGGGGGCCTGGAGGTGCAGCCCCTGCTCGTTCCCGAGCGGCTCGACCTGGCGCCGGCGGAACTGGAACTCGTCGACGAGCATGCCGCCACGCTCGCCCGGGCCGGCATGCGGATCGAGCCCTTCGGCGGCGCCACCGTGATCGTCACGTCGAAGCCCGCCCTGGCCGGCGACACGCCCGCCGCGGAGATCGTCCGCGAGGTGCTCGACCGGCTCGCCGCGACCGCGGCCGCCGGGACCGCCGCGAGCATGCTCGTGGATGAGGTGCTCCATGGGCTGGCCTGCAAGGCGGCGATCAAGGCCGGCGACCGGCTGTCGCAGGCGGAGGTCGACGCCCTGGTCCGGGAGCGGCGGCTCGTCGACGAGTCGCACCACTGTCCCCACGGCCGGCCGACGTCGCTGACGCTGTCGCGGCAGGATCTCGACCGCCAGTTTCGCCGCACCTGACGTTCCTTCACCCACGCACCCCCTCTCATCTCCAGGACCAGCGATGATCTGCGTGAGCATCGGCCGCGGCCGTCATCGGCACATGATCGCCGAGCACAAGCACCTCGTGGACAACGGGATCCAGCTCGTCGAGCTGCGGCTCGACTACATCCAGGGCGAGGTCAACGTGCGGCGGCTGCTCAAGGACCGCCCCTGCCCCGTGATCATCACCTGCCGGCGGAAGGCCGACGGCGGCCGCTGGGAGCACTCCGAGGACGCCCGGCAGACGCTGCTCCGCACGGCCATCGTCGAGGGGGCCGACTACGTCGATCTCGAGGACGACATCGCCGCGGGCATCCGCCGCTACGGGGCCACGAAGCGGCTGATCAGCCACCACGATTTCCAGAAGACGCCGGCCGACCTGACGCTGCTCCACAAGCGGCTGGCCTCGATGGACGCCGACGTCGTCAAGATCGCGGCCATGGCCAACCACCCGACCGACAACCTGCGGATGCTGCAGATGGTCCATGCGAGCAAGCAGCCGACCGTCGGCATCTGCATGGGCGACATCGGCGTGCCCACCCGGATCCTCGCCGGGCGGTGCGGAGCTCCGTTCACCTTCGCGACCTTCAACGACGATCGCGTGCTCGCGCCGGGCCAGATCGGCTGGCGGCAGATGCGGGAGATGTATCGCTATGAGTCGATCACGCCGGCGACGAGGGTCTACGGGGTCGTCGCCGATCCCGTCGCCCACAGCCTCTCGCCGGTGGTCCACAACGCGGCCCTCGCCGCGGCGGGGATCGACGCGGTCTACCTCCCCTTCCGCGTGCCGGCGGAGCAGATCGACGAGTTTCTTTCCGGGGCCGCCCGCTGGCCGCTGGCGGGCCTGAGCGTGACGATTCCGCACAAGGAAGCGGTGCTCAGGCACGCGGCCCACGTGGACGATCTCGTGCGGTCGATCGGCGCCGCGAACACGTTGTCGTTCGGGGCGGACGGGATCACGGCCGCCAACACCGATGCGATCGCGGCGGTCGAGAGCCTGGCCGCGGCGCTGCAGGGCGACGACCCCGCGAAGCAGCAAGGCCTGGGGCTGAAGACGGCCATCGTGCTGGGCGCGGGGGGGGCCGCCCGGGCGGTCGCGTTCGGCCTTAAGAAGCAGGGCGTGGAGGTCACCGTGACGTCCCGGACGGCCGATCGCGCGAAGAAGATCGCCGCGGAGGTGGGCTGCAAGGCCGTGGAGTGGACCGCCCGGCACCGCATGCCCTACGACTGCATCGTCAACGCCACCCCCGTCGGCATGCATCCCAACGTCGACGAGACGCCGTACGACAAGGAGCACCTCCGCCCCTACATGGTGGTCTTCGACACGGTCTACAACCCGGAGAACACGCTGCTCGTCAAGGAGGCACGGGCGGCCGGGTGCCGCACGGTCACGGGCGTCGAAATGTTCGTGCGGCAGGCGGCGATCCAGTTTCGGATCTGGAATGGCGTCGAACCGCCGCACCAGGTGATGCGGGATGCCCTCAAGCGGGCCACCGCGTCGGCCAAGCAGCCGGCGTGACCACGGCCGGCCCGGAGAAGTCAATCATGTCGGGCGTCACTCTCGTCGGCTACCGCGGCTGCGGCAAGACCACCGTGGCGCGGCTCCTGGCGCGACGGCTGGGCCTGCCCGCCATCGACGCCGATGACGTGCTCGAGACGCGGGCTGGTCGGTCGATCGCGGCGCTCGTCGCCGACGCCGGCGAGCCGGCGTTTCGTGACCTCGAGTCCGAGGTGCTCGCCGAGCTCTTGGCCGGACCGCCGGCCGTGCTCGCGACCGGCGGCGGAGTCGTGCTACGGGACGTCAACCGAGCGCGGCTGCGGTCGAGCGGCCGCCCGGTGATCTGGCTGCAGGCGGACGCCGGCGTGATCCGGTCGCGACTGGCCGCCGACCCGACGACCGCATCCCGCCGCCCGGGCCTGACGGGAGCCGATCCGCTCACAGAAGTCGCCGACGCCCTCGCGGCGCGGGCTCCCTTGTACGCCGAGGTCGCCGACGTCGCATTCGATGCCACGAGCGACGGCGTGGAGCGGATCGTCGAGAGCATCGTGGGGTGGCTCGACGCGGGCCGCCCCTCCGGTACGGCCCCGGAGAACGCCTCATGACGCCGCTGGTGTCGGGGGCCGCCGCACTCGTGCTCGGGCTCGTCGGCGGCAGGCTGCTGGGGCTCGGCGTGCGACGGCTCCTCGCGTGGGAGGGCGACGGTCGGCCCCCGCGCTGGCGGACCGACTGGCTCACGCCGGCGGTGGCAGCCTGCGCGGCGATCGCCCTCTGGTGGTGGGAGGTGGCGGCGCGGGGCCTGCTGCCGGAGGGTGTCGCGGAGCCGGAGCGGGAGGCGCTGGTCCGGGCCGCCGCGCACGGCGTGCTCGGTCTCCTGCTGGCCGCCGCCACGTGGATCGACCTTCGACACCGGGTGATCCCCGATGCCATCACCGTACCGGGTGTGCTCGGCGGTCTGGCCTGGATGACGGCCTGGCCCCGGTCGCTGCTGCCCGTGGCGCGGGAGGTGCCGCGGTCGTTCGCGGAGCCGCTGCTCGAGGCGGACGTGCTCGGGCTCACCGGCCCGCTGCAAGGTCCGTGGCCCGGGTGGC
>JBIIMU010000037.1:0-12204 GCA_044337845.1 Pirellulales bacterium
CGGACTCGACAGCACCTGGGCGGCCGTCGAGGCGGGCAAGGTGGTGGCGCTGGCCAACAAGGAAACCCTCGTGATGGCCGGCCCGCTGGTGATGCGGCGGGCACGGGAGACGGGCGCGACCATCCTCCCGGTGGACAGCGAGCATTCCGCGATCCATCAGGCGCTCGCCGCGGGCCGGCGCGACGAAGTCCGCCGGATCGTGCTCACGGCCAGCGGCGGCCCCTTCCGCACGCGGCCGCTCGAGACGCTCGCGGCCGTGACGCCCGAGGAGGCGCTGCGGCATCCGACCTGGTCGATGGGCCCCAAGATCACCGTCGACTCCGCGACGATGATGAACAAGGCGCTTGAACTCATCGAGGCCCGCTGGCTGTTCGGGGTGCCCGCGGAGAAGCTGGCCGTCACGGTGCATCCCCAGTCGATCGTGCACTCGCTCGTGGAGTTCATCGACGGCTCCGTGATCGCCCAGCTCAGCCCGCCCGACATGCGGCTGCCGATCCAATACGCCCTCACGCACCCGGAGCGGACCGACGGCCCGGCGCGGAGGATCGACTTCACGCGGCCGATGACCCTCGAGTTCGAGCCGCCCGACCTCGGGCGTTTTCCGGCCGTCGGGCTGGGGCACGAGGCGGCCGCCCGCGGCGGCACCGCCGGCTGCGTGCTCAATGCGGCCAACGAGGCGGCCGTCGCCGGCTTCCTGGGCGGACGCCTGCGATTCACCGACATCACCGAGGCCTGCGGGCGGGTGCTGGAGCGGCACCCCTTCACGGCCGAGCCGTCGCTGGAGGAGATCCGCCGGCTCGATGCCTGGGCCAGACAGGAGGTCTGTTCGTGGAATGGCTGAACGTCCCCGCCGTCCCGCTCGTCGGGGCGACGGGACTCGCATGGTTCATCGAGAACTGGTGGGTCGTCCTGCAGGTCGCGGGCGGCCTGGGCTTCGTGATCTTCGTGCACGAGCTCGGCCACTTCCTCGTCGCCAAGGCGTGCGGGGTGAAGTGCGAGAAGTTCTTCCTCGGCTTCGACATCGGCGGGCTGAAGCTCGCGAGCCTGAAGTGGGGTGAGACGGAGTACGGCATCGGCGTGCTGCCCCTCGGCGGCTACGTGAAGATGCTCGGGCAGGACGACAACCCCGCCGCCGCGGCGAACGAGGCGCAGCGGGCCCGGCTGACGGGTGACTTGCCGGCGGAGCCGGTGGCCGGCCCCCATCCCGCCTGGGATCCCCGGAGCTACCCGGCGCAGAGCGTCCCGAAGCGGATGGCGATCATCTCGGCGGGCGTGATCATGAACGTGATCTTCGCCGTGCTGATGGCGGCCCTCGCCTACGGCATCGGCGTCCGCGAGATGACGTGCGCCGTGTCGAGCGTGCGGACCGGCGGCGCCGCCTGGCGGGCCGGGCTGCGGACGGGCGACGAGATCGTGGCGATCGGCGGCCGCAAGGATCCGATCTTCAACGACCTGCGGCACGGCGTGACCGTCGGGAGCGTGGCCCAGGGGATCGAGTTCACCGTCCGGCGGCCGAGCGACGGCTCCGAGCGGACGGTCGTGCTCAAGCCCGACACCGACCTCGGGGCTCCGACGATCGGCGTGACCAGCCCCTATTCGCTGACGCTGCCCGCCACGATCCGCCCGGGCCTCGCCGGGGCGGCCGCCCGCGCCGCGCCGCCTCTCGAAGGAGGCGACACGATTCGGGCGGTGGACGGCACGCCGGTGAACACGTACGCCGACCTGCTCGCCCTGCTCTCGGCGAAGGCCGCCGCCCCCGTCACGCTCACGGTGGACCGCGCCGCCGGCCCGGCGGCAGGCAAGGCCGTGCCGACGAGCGTGGCGATCGAACTGCCGCCCCAGCCGCGGCTGGTGACCGGCATGGCGATGACGCCGCTGGCCATCAAGGCCGTGCAGGACGACTCCCCGGCGGCCGTCGCCGGCATCCGGCCCGGCGAACGCCTCACTGCCGTGGATGGACAGCCGGTGGGCGACCCGTTCACGCTCGACGACCGCCTGCGGATCCGGGTGGGTGACAAGGTCGCCCTGACGCTCGTGGATGCCGCCGGCGCGACCCGCACGGTGGACGTGACGCCCCGCGGAGTGACCTGGCGGGACGACGAGACCGCCGGCATCGGCAGCCCGCTGTCGATCGCCACGCTCGGGCTGGCCATTCCCGTCGAGAGCCGTGTGGCGGCGGTCGATCCCGGCAGTGCCGCCGACCGGGCCGGGATCGTGGCCGGCGACCGGATCGTGCGGGCGGTGGTGGTGGAGCCCAACGAGCAGCCCGATCCGAAGGCCGCTATCGATTTTTCCGACCGCGAGCCCAACTGGCCGATCGTGGCCGCGATCGTGCAGCAGCTGCCGGCCGGCACGTCGCTGCTCGTGTCGGTCGAGTCGCCCGACGGCACCACCCGCGACGTCACCGTGACGCCGGAGCCGGCCGCCGACCGGTTCGTGGCCGATCGCGGCCTCGTGTTCGAGCCCGTCTACAAGACCGTGAAGGCTGGTTCGCTCGCCGGGGCGCTCCGCCGCGGCCTGCGAAAGGCGGGCGAGGATCTCTCGATGGTGTACGGCTTCCTGGGCAAGCTCACGAGCCAGCAGATCAGTCCGCGGCTGCTCGGCGGGCCGATCGAGATCGCGAAACAGGCCGGCCGCTCGGCGAGCGAGGGCTTCGGCCGCCTGCTCCTGTTTCTCACGATGCTCAGCGCGAATCTGGCGGTGGTCAACTTTCTGCCCATCCCCGTGCTCGACGGCGGGCATATGGTGTTCCTGCTCTACGAACTCATCCGCGGCAAGCCGCCGAGCGAGGGCGTGGTGGGCGTGCTGAGTTACCTCGGCCTCGGCCTGATCCTGTTCCTGATGTTCTTCGTGTTCGGACTCGATCTCGGCCTGATTCCCAGGCGCTGAGCCGGTGACCATGCCACACACGCCTCCGGACCGACGCCCGTCGGTCGGAGCGTTTCCGCCGGCGGGGGTCCGGGCCGTCGCCTTCGACGCCGTGGGGACGCTCGTGGAGCCCTGGCCCCCGGTGGGCGAGGCCTATGCGGCGGCCGGATGCCGCCACGGGATCACGCTCGATGCCGAAACGGCGCGCTCCCGATTCCGGGCCGCCTGGCGGCGGCAGGAGCTGGCCGATGCCGCAGCGACCCCGGCCTTCGCCACGTCCCGGCATCGTGAGCGGGAGCGGTGGCGGGCGATCGTCACCGACGTGTTCGGCGAGACGCCCGCCACGGCGGCGATCTTCGCCGATCTCTGGGAGCACTTCGGCCGCCCGGAGGCATGGCGGACGCTGCCGGACGGCGCCGACCTCGTCCGGGCGGCGGCCGACGCCGGCTGCGTCGTGGCCTTGGCGAGCAACTTCGACGAACGCCTGCTGGCGATCGCCCCGCACCTGGAGGTGCTGTCGCAGGCCGATCACGTCTTCGCATCGTCTGAACTCGGCTGGCGCAAGCCCGCGCCGGAGTTCTTTCGACGCGTGGAGCAGCTGCTCGGCTGTGAGCCTCACGAGCTGGTCCTCGTCGGCGACGATCCCGCGCTCGACGTCGCCGCCGCGCTGGCGGCCGGCTGGCGGGCGATCCGCGTGGGCTGAGCCGCGTCACGCCACGGCGGGCACGTCAGAGGACGCTGATCTCCTCCCCTTCGCGAGACCCGGGGCCGGGCGGCACGGGCGTGGTCATGGCGACCGACCCGCTCCCGGTTCGCAGGCGAATGACGAAGGCTCGGGGCTGCCCGTGCCCCGGAAGCCGGCGTCGCTGGTCGAGCGCAGCCAGGATGGCGAAGCGAGAGCAGCGTCGAGTGAGTGGAGGGCAGGATGCCCGCAGCGAACGTCCGGCGACGGGGCACGGGCAGCCCCGAGCCGGGTCTCCCACCACGCGGCCAGAACAGCAGCCCCGCGACGCAGGGCCGCTCACTGCCGGTCGGCACCCGTGTCGAGCACCGCCATGAAGGCCTTCTGCGGGATGTCGACCGAGCCGATGCTCTTCATCCGCTTCTTGCCCTCCTTCTGCTTCGCCCAGAGCTTCTTCTTCCGGGAGATGTCGCCGCCGTAGCACTTGGCGGTCACGTTCTTCCGCATCGCGGAGATCGTCTCGCGGGCGATCACCTTCGTGCCGATCGCGGCCTGCAGGGCGATCTCGAACATGTGACGGTCGATCTCGCCGCGGAGCTTCTTGACGATCGCCCGCCCGCGGCGGTCGGCGTCGCGGCGGTCGCAGATGATGGACAGCGCGTCGACCTTCTTGCCTCCCACGAGGATGTCGAGCCGCACGAGGTCGGCCGGAAAGTAGCCGACGAGCTCGTAGTCCATCGTGCCGTAGCCCCGCGTCACGCTCTTGAGCTTGTCGTGGAGGTCGTAGATCACCTCGCCGAGCGGCAGGTCGAAGGTGAGCATCGCCCGGGTGGGCGACAGGTATTCGGTCTTGAGATACGTGCCGCGGCGGTCGGTGCAGAGCTGCATCACCGGGCCGATCTGCTCGACGGGCACGAGGAAGTTGGTCCGCACGATGGGCTGCAGAAACTCCTCGATCAGCCCCGTGTCGGGCACGTCCTGCGGGTTGGTGATGTCGATCGTCTCGCCCGTCGTCTGCTTGATCCTGTAGGTGACGTTGGGGGCGGTCTGCACGAGGTCGAGATCGTGCTCCTTCTCCAGCCGCTGCTGGATGATCTCCATGTGCAACAGGCCGAGGAAGCCGCACCGGAATCCGAAGCCGAGCGCCTCGCTGCTCTCGGGGGCGTACTCGAACGACGGGTCGTTGATCGCCAGCTTCTCCAGCGCGTCGCGGAGCTCTTCGAAGTTCTCCCCTTCGCTCGGATAGAGGCCGCAGTAGACCATCCGCTGCGGCGGCTTGTAGCCCGGCAGCGGCGTGGCGGCGTGATCGCCGGGGATCGTCACCGTGTCGCCGATGTGGACCTGCTTGACGTCCTTGATGTTGCAGACGAGATAGCCCACCTGCCCGGCCGAGAGCGTCTCGCAGGCCCGCCGCTGCGGCACGAACTGGCCGAGCTCGAGCACCTCGTGCGTGACGCCCGTCTCCAGGAAGCGGATCTTCTGCCCCTTGGTGATCGTGCCGTCGATCAGCCGCACGTAGGTGATGGCGCCGCGGTAGCTGTCGTAGTGGCTGTCGAAGATCATCGCCCGCAGGGGGGCGTCGGGGTCGCCCTTGGGGGGCGGGATCCGGTCGATGATCGCGGCCAGGAGCTCTTCGATGCCGATGCCGGTCTTGGCGCTGGCCCGGATCACCTCGGCGGGATCGACGGCGAGGCTCTGCTCCATCTCGCGGAGCACCTCGTCCACCCGGGCGTGCACGAGATCCACCTTGTTGATCACCGGCACGATCGTGAGGTCCTGGTTGATGGCCGCATAGGCGTTGGCCACCGTCTGGGCCTCGACCCCCTGGAAGGCGTCGACGAGAAGCAGGGCGCCCTCACAGCACGCGAGACTCCGCGACACCTCGTAGTGGAAGTCGACGTGGCCCGGGGTGTCGATGAGGTTCAGTTCGTACCGCTCCCCGTGGTGGCGATACTCCATCCGCACCGCCCGCGCCTTGATCGTGATGCCCCGCTGCCGCTCGAGCTCCATGTCGTCGAGCATCTGCTCCTTGAGCTGCCGCTTCTCGACCGTGCCGGTCGACTCGAGCAGCCTGTCGGCGAGCGTGCTCTTGCCGTGGTCGATGTGGGCGATGATCGAAAAGTTGCGGATGTGCTTGCAGTCCATATGGGGATTGTATCGTGCGCGGCCGCTCGCTGCCTCAGGAAGCCCGATCGGGTCAGCGCTGGGGATCTGCGGTGCCGCGCCGCTCGGGGTCGCCCGTGCTCCTCAGTTCGTGCAGGATGCGATCACGCGATCAGCCGTGCCTGCGGCGGTGGTCGAGGCGGGCGAGGCCGGCGGCGCCGATCGAGCCGGCATCGCCGCCGAGGCTCGCGTAGCGGATGCTCGTCCGCTCCGCGAGCACCGGAAACGTGCGGCCGTGCACCTCGCGTTTCACCCGCTCGAGGAAGGCTCGTCCGACCGGGTTCCGCTCGCGGCCGAAGGTCATCGCCCCGCCGATCACCACCGCCTCCGGATCGATCGCGTGCATCAGCGACACGATGCCGATGCCCAGCCAGCGGGCCGCCTCCATGAGCACGTCGGTCGCCAGCGGATCGCCCCGCTCAGCCTCGCGGGCGATGAGGATCGGCGTGAGGTCCTCGCCCGCGGCGACGGCGGCGGCGAGGGAACCGGTGGCGCCGGCGGCGATCCGCTCCCGGACCATGGCCTTGAGCGACGTCGCGCTCGTGTAGGCCTCGAGGTGGCCAGGCTGGCCGCAGGGGCACATCCGCGCCGTCGGCGCCGGATCGACGAGGATGTGGCCGCACTCCGAGCCGTGGCTGTGGGCGCCCTCCACGTTCACCTCGCCGATAATGATCCCGCCCCCCACGCCCGTGCCGAGCGTGAGCAGGACGAGCGACGAGGCCCCCTGGGCCGACCCCACCCAGAACTCGCCGTAGCCGGCGGCGTTGGCGTCGTTGGCGAAGGTCACCTCGCGGCCCGCGTGCGCCGCCACCCGATCCCGCAGCGGGAAATCGTCCCAGCCCGGCAGGTTGCCCGCCCGCACGATCGTGCCCCGCGGGATGTCGAGCGGTCCGGGCGAGCCGAGGCCCACCCGCGCGATGTCGGTGGTGGCGATGCCCGCCAGCGACGCCAGCGTGTGCACGGCCCGGCCCATCCGTGCCGCCGCCTCCTCGGGACCGCGGTCGGCGTGGGTCGGCTCGGTGTGAAACGCCACCGTCCGCCCCCGATCGTCGACGAGGGCCGCCTTGATGTTCGTGCCGCCGAGATCGACGCCCGCATACAGCGGCCGCGTGGCCTCGGCGAGTGGCACAAGCGCCCGATCGGCCATCACTCGGGCAGCCGCGCGATCTGCACCGGCGACGTCGGGCTCGTGCAGGCCTTCATGAACTCGACGAGGTCGGTCTTCTCCTCGGCCGTGAGGTTGAGCGGCTTCATCTTGTCGCTCAAGTGGGGATTGGGATGGCCGCCCTTGTCGTACCACTCCACCACCTCCTCGAGCGTGGCCACCGAGCCGTCGTGCATGTAGGGGGGCGTGAGCGCCGCATTGCGGACCGTCGGCGTCTTGAAGGCGCCCCGGTCGGCCTCGTCCTTCGTCACCACGTAGCGGCCGAGGTCGGGCTCGGGCTTGTCCATCCCGATCCCGAGGTTGTGGTACTTCTCGTCGGCGAGGTTGGCGCCCACGTGGCAGGCCGTGCAGTTGGCCTTGCCGAAGAACAGGCCGCGGCCCCGCCGGGCGGAGTCGCTCATCGGATGCGCCTCGGCCGCCTCCTTGGCCGCCTTGTACTTCGCCGCCAGCTCCTCGTCGTCGGCGATGTCCTCCTCGTCGAGCTTCGTGAACGGGAGCAGCTGCTCGTGGTAGTCGTACGGCGACGGAGCGGTGACGATCGCCCGCTCGAAGGCGGCGATCGCCTGGCCGACCCGGTCGATCGTCAGCTCGCCGAAGATGGCGTCGAACTGCTTCTTGTAGACCGGATTCTCGGAGAGCCGCTTCACGACGCCCTCGTGCGTGAAGCCCATCTCGATCGGATTCTGGATCGGGCCCACCGCCTGGGCCTCGAGCGAGTCGACGCGGCCGTCCCAGAACTGCTTGCCCGACAGGATGCGGTTGAACGACACCGGGGAGTTGCGGCCCCCCTTCTGGTCGCGGATGCCGACGCCCGTCTTCGTATGGGCGGTGTAGGCCGTCGACGGGTGGTGACAGGATGCGCACGACACCGTGGAGTCGGCGGAGAGCCGCGTGTCGAAGTAGAGCTGGCGACCGAGCTCGATCTTCGCCCGCGTGAGGGGATTGGCGTCGAGCCCGGTGATCTGCCCGGCCCCCTGCGAGAGGCCCAGCGGCAGCACCGGCTCGAGGAGCCGGAAGTTCTTGTGGTCGGAGAGCCACTCGTCGATCTCCGCCAGCGTGATCGGGCCCGCGCCCGGCACGCCGGCCGTCAGCGCCGGGTCGCCGAGCTGCACCGTCTCGCTCGGCTGCTGCGACGTGGGCTCGGTGGCGGGCGTGGCCAGTGGCGGCTTCTCGGCGGCCGGCGTCGCAGCCGGGGTGCTGGCCGCGACGGCCGCGGGCGGCGGTGCGGGCTGCGCCGCGGCGGCGATCGCCTCGTCCGCGGCGGCGGTGCGGGCATCCACGACCTCGCGCGAGGCATCGATCGCCCGGGCCGTTTCGGCGGCGGGCGAGGGGGCCTTGTCGGCCGCCGGCGCCATCTCGATGGTTTCGATCTCGACCACGTCCTCGCGGGCGATCGGGCCGCCGGCCGGCGCACAGCCGACCGCGAGCACCACGCCGCCCGCACAGGCAGCCACCCACCACGGACGATTCGACCGAGCCCACCCATGCGTCACGATCACGATGCTGATCTCCGGAACGTGTTGCTCGAACCACCGGCCCCCCCGCACGGGCAGCCGGCCGCGAAATCGGCAGTATTGTAAGCGGCCTGCGGTCGCGGGCCACGCCCCCCGGACCGCTAGCGACGCCGCAGCAGGTCGGGCACCACGAGCCACTCGAGCTCCCCGGGATGGCCGAGCCCGTCGGGCAGGGCGATCGACGCCACCGCCCCCTTCTCCATCCGCACGGCCGCCGAGCCGTCGCCGATCGACGCGGCGACCAGCCGGCCGACGCACGGGGCATGGCCGACCCAGGCCACGCTCGTCGCGGCCCGGGCGACGGTCCACTCCACCAGTTCCTGCCAGTCCGCCCCGGGGGCGAGCGCGGCGACCACCTCCACCGCCGGATGCCCGGGCAGGCCGGCGGCGAGGAGCTCCGCCGTCTCGCGGGTCCGCACCAGCGGACTCGTGGCGATCACGTCGGCCGCCACGCCCGCGCGGGCGAGCCGCCGCACGAGCCGGGCGAACCGGCGGCTGCCCTTGCGGGTGAGCCGCCGCGACCGGTCGTCGCCATCGGGGCCGGCGTCTTCGGCGATCGCGTGGCGAACGATGTAGAGCTGGGTGGTGAGCAGCGCCATGGCGGGGGATTGTCGCGGCCGGCGACACGGCCCACAAGCGGCCCGCTCAGGCCCTCCGCCAGACCGCGTCCCACCCGAGCCCCGCCGCCTCCACGGCCGCCGCGGCATCGCGGCGCCAGCGGGCGGCGTCGAGCGGATACCCGGCGGTGGCCGCGAGACCGGGGGCCCGACCGCACCACCAGGCATTGAACGCCCGCATCGCGAGCTCGCGGACGTACTTGGCCGTCATGCTCGCCACGGCCACCGGCAGCCGCGACTCGCCGCCCACGGCGAACTCCACGCGGCAGGCCGCGCCGGCGACGTGGTAGGCCGACCAGCGCGGCGTCTCGGCGACGACCCGGACGAGCGGCGCGGCGAACGACCGCGACACGAGGGCCGCGTACCGCATCCGGCCGCCGTGCCGATCGCACCACACGACGCTGTCGGCCCGCGCGCGACGCACGAGCGCCGCGGCGAGGTCGAGCGTGGCGCGGGAGAGGATGTCGCTCTTGTTGAGGCCGGCGTCGAGCAGGCCGTTGAACTCCGCGGGCTGCACGACGCGGCAGCGGACGGCGACCGGCTTCAGGCCGTGCGCCGCGAGCGCGGCCGCCGCCCGCTGGCCGGCGGCCGCGCAGGCCGCGCGATCGGCGGCGCAGGGCAGCCGCAGGTCGTCCGCCACGGCCGTCCACTCGGCGGGCGGGGCCTCGCAGCCGACGGCGGCGAGCAGCGCGGACCAGGTGGCCGGCGGGGCTTCCCCGCCGGCCGACGCGGCGAGCAGGGCGCCGCGCTCGAGCGCGGCGAAGCCGCCTCCGCCGCGATGGATCACCTTCGAGTCGCCCCACACGCCCGCGAGGTCCGCGGCGGCGGCCGCGAACAGCGGCTCGACGTCGCCGGGAGCCGCGGCCGCCTCCCAGGCGGTGGCGCCGATCACCAGCGGCCCCAGGTTCGGCCCGTAGCCCGCCTCGTCGGTGCCGACGACGAGCGTGGTCACCGCGGGCCGCCCGCCGGCCACTGCCGGCAGTATTCGTAGACGGCGATCGACGCCGACGTCGCCGCGTTGAGGCTGTGCGGCAAGCCGGCCATCGGGATCTCGGCCACGCGATCGAGCCGGTCGAGTTCCGCCTGCTCGAGCCCCGTCCGCTCGTTGCCGATCACGAGCACCGTGCGGGCGGCGAAGGCGAAGGTGAACAGGCTCTCCGAGTGCGTCGCCTGCTCGAGGCCGACGATCTCGAAGCCGTCCGCCCGGAGCCGGTCGAGCACCGGCGGCAGGCTGCGGTGCACCGCGACCTCGACCGACTCGGCGCCGTCGCGGGCGATCCGACCGTGGATGCCCGCGGCGCCGCAGGCGATCACCCGGCCGATGCCGAAGCAGCCGCAGGTGCGTACGATGTGCGACAGGTTCACGTGGCTCCGCATCGCGGCGCAGGCCACGACGAGTTCCCGCGGCGCCGCGAGCGGTTCCGGAGGCTTGTGACGGATGTGCTCGAAGCGTGGCATGACCGGGGGCGGCGGCGGGGCCGCGAGGCTGGGGCGCTGGGGCCGCCGATTGTGCGGCAGGCTCGCGGCCATGGGAATGATGGTGGCGGCGGCCGCGGGCTGGCGGGCGGCGCCGGCCGCGGAGCCGCCGGTCGCGGTCGCGGCCGTGGATCACGCCGGTCTCATGCGGGAGGTGGCCCGGCACCGCGGCAAGGTGGTGGTGCTCGACTGCTGGAGCACCTCCTGCCCGCCGTGCGTGCAGGAGTTTCCCGGGCTCGTGCGGCTGGCCGCCGCGCATCCCGACCGCGTGGCCTGCCTCTCGCTGGCGGTCGACTACGAGGGGATCGGCACGCCCGAGGACGTGCTGCCGGCGGTCCGCGAGTTCCTCGAGCGGGTCGGGGCCGGGCGGGTGATCAACATGGTCTCCACCGAGGAGTCGGACGCGATCTACCGCAAGCTCGACCTGGCCAGCGTGCCGGCGGTGTATGTCTGGCGGCCCGACGGCTCGCTCGCCGTGCGGTTCGACGACGATCACGCCGCCCGGTCGCTCGGCCGGCCCTTCACCTACGACGACGTCGAGGCCGCGGTGGCCGGGCTACTCGACGGACCGCGTTGAGCGGCGGGTTTCCGCGGCGGTAGACTGCCGCCATGCCGCCCCCCACCCGCAGCGACACCGTCCGCAGCCCGTTCGTCGGCGGCCGCGAGACCGTCGAGTCGATCGTCGTCGCCTTCGCCCTGGCCCTGCTCTTCCGGGCCTTCGAGGCGGAGGCGTTCGTGATCCCCACCGGCTCGATGGCGCCCACGCTGATGGGCCGGCACAAGGATCTCGCCTGCCCGGCCTGCGGGGCCACGTTCCAGGTGGGGGCCAGCCAGGAGTGGGACGAGGCCGCCGGCCGGCTACGGCCCGACCGGCTCGTGCCCGCAGCCACCTGCTTCAACTGCGGCCACGAGACGCCGCTGGCCGCGCAGCCCGGCCGGCCCGATCCGCGGTATCCGTCGTTCAACGGCGACCGGATCCTCGTCGACAAGTTCACCTACGACTTCCGGGCGCCCGAGCGCTGGGACGTGACGGTCTTCAAGTATCCGGAGGACGCGAAGACCAACTACATCAAGCGGCTCGTGGGCCTGCCGGGGGAGACGGTGTTCCTCGCCGGCGGCGACATCTGGACGGCGACCGGCGACGCGGAGCCCGCGATCGCGCGGAAGCCCCCGAAGACGCTCCGGGCGATGCTCCAGTGCGTGCACGACGCCGACCGGGTGGCGGCCCCGCTCGTGCAGGCCGGCTGGCCGACGGCGTGGACCGACTGGTCGGCCGATCCGGCCGCGGCGGGCCGCTGGACGACGGACGACGACGGCCGCTCGTTCACGGCGTCGTGCCCCGCGGGATCGTGGGCCGAACTCCGCTTCCGCCACGTCGTGCCCTCGGCCGACGACTGGCGGGCGATCCTCGGCGGCGGCCGGCCGCGGCCCGCGGTGCCGACGCCGATCGTCGACGCGCAGGCCTACAACACCACGCCGGCCCGGCTCCACCCGGTCGGCGACCTCGCGGTCGAACTGCGGGCGGAGAGCCGCGGGGATGCCGGCACGCTCGAACTGGATCTCGTGGAGGCCGGCGAGCGGCACACGCTCGCCCTCGATCTCGCGGACGGCACCGCCCGGATGGCGGTGCCCGGTGCCGACGTGGCGACGGGGCGCACGGCCGTGCGCGGGCGGGGGGCGTGGCAGATCTGCTTCGCGAACGTCGACGACGAGCTGTCG
>JBIIMU010000400.1:0-3172 GCA_044337845.1 Pirellulales bacterium
GCGTCTGCCCGCGACATCCCAACCTTACCCGACGGACAGCGGCGGCGTCGACTGATTTTTCTGCGGCCGAGGTTCGATTTTCAGCGCCGTGGCAAAGTCTGCGGGTTTCGCGGCTTTTTCCGCTGGATTGCGGCCCGCCCAGCCGCGGGCCCGGGCGGCCGGGGCAGCGTGCGGACCGCGTGCCAGGCCGCCGGACACCTGGGCTCGGGGCCGCCGCTTCTCCGCCTCCCGGCGCGTCGGCTACGCTACGCCCGTCGATCGTCCCGCATTGCCCATCCCCCGCCGCCGCCCTTGGAAAGCCGTCCCACCATGGCCGCCACGCCCGTCGACCCGTTTTCCGCCCGCGCCACTTTCGAGACCGGCTCCGGCCCCGCCACGCTCTACCGGCTGCGGGCCCTCGACGACGCCGGGGTGACCACCACGGCGCGGCTGCCGTACTCGATCCGCATGATCCTCGAGGCGCTCCTGCGGACCTGCGACGACTACGAGGTGACCGAGCGCGACATCCGCACGCTCGCCGGCTGGAACGCCGCGCGGCCGGCGGAGGAGGAGATCCCGTTCAAGCCGGCCCGCGTGGTGCTCCAGGACTTCACCGGCGTGCCCTGCGTGGTCGACCTCGCGGCGATGCGGGCGGCGATGAAGCGGCTCGGCGGCGATCCGCGGAAGATCAATCCGCTCGTGCCGGTGGATCTCGTCATCGACCACTCGGTGCAGGTCGATTTCTTCGGCTCGAGCGACGCCCTCGAGAAGAACGTCGACATCGAGTTCGCCCGCAACGCCGAACGGTATGCGTTCCTCCGCTGGGGCCAGCAGGCGTTCCGCAACTTCCGCGTGGTGCCGCCCGCCATCGGCATCGTGCACCAGGTCAACCTGGAGTATCTCGCCGGGTGCGTGTTCCTCCGCGACGATCCCGCAGGCAAGCCCGGGGCGAAGGTCGCCGTGCCCGACACGCTCGTGGGCACCGACAGCCACACGACGATGATCAACGGCCTCGGCGTGGTGGGCTGGGGCGTGGGGGGCATCGAGGCGGAGGCGGTGATGCTCGGGCAGGCGCTGTCGTTGTTGCTCCCCGAAGTGGTCGGCTTCGAACTCACCGGCCACCTGCCCGCCGGGGCGACGGCCACCGATCTGGTGCTCACCGTCACCGAGATCCTGCGGAAGGCCGGTGTGGTCGGGAAGTTCGTCGAGTTCTTCGGGTCGGGCCTGGCGGGCATGTCCCTCGCCGACCGGGCCACGATCGCCAACATGGCCCCGGAATACGGGGCCACGATGGGCTTCTTCCCGATCGACGACGAGACCCTCGCCTACCTGCGGCTCACGGGCCGGCCGGCGGAGCAGGTGACGCTCGTGGAGCGGTACATGAAGGAGCAGGGGCTGTTCCGCACCGCGGCGGCGCCGATCCCGGAGTTCACCACGCGGCTCGCCCTCGATCTGGGCAGCGTCGTCCCGAGCCTCGCCGGCCCCAAGCGGCCCCAGGACCGCGTGCCGCTCGTCCACGTGAAGCAGGCCTTCGCGGAGTCGCTCACCGCGCCGACGGCCAAGCGGGGCTTCGCGCTCGAGGGGGCGGCCCTCGCCCGCACCGGCACCGTCCGCGAGCACGGCCGCACCGACCGCATCGGCCACGGTGCGGTGGTGATCGCCGCGATCACCAGCTGCACCAACACGAGCAACCCGAGCGTGATGGTGGCCGCCGGGCTCGTGGCCAGAAAGGCCGTGGCGAAGGGGCTCACCACCAAGCCGTGGGTGAAGACGAGCCTCGCCCCCGGATCCCGCGTGGTCACCGACTACCTGGAGAAGTCCGGGCTGGCGAAGGACCTCGACGCCCTCGGCTTCGAGACGGTGGGCTACGGCTGCACCACCTGCATCGGCAACTCCGGGCCGCTCCCCGACCACGTGGCCGCCGCCGTCACCGAGGGCGACCTGGTCGCGGCCGCGGTGCTCTCGGGCAACCGCAACTTCGAGGGCCGCGTCAATCCGCTCGTGAAGGCCAACTGGCTGGCGAGCCCGCCGCTCGTCGTGGCCTACGCGCTGGCCGGCACGACCGACATCGACCTGGCCACCGAGTCGCTCGGCACCGGCACCGACGGCAAGCCCGTCTATCTCAAGGACATCTGGCCGACGGCCGAGGAGGTGCGGGCCACGGTCGAGTCGAGCGTGATGCCCGCGCAGTTCCAGAAGCGCTACGACAACGTCTGGGAGTCGAACGAGCGGTGGAACGCCGTGCCCACGAGCTCGGGCGAACTCTACGACTGGGACGCGACCAGCACCTACATCCAGGAGCCGCCGTTCCTCGCCGAGCTCTCCCGCGAGCCGAAGCCGCCGGCGAGCATCCGCGGCGCCCGCGTGCTCCTGGCCCTCGGCGACAGCGTGACCACCGACCACATCTCCCCGGCCGGCAGCATCGCCAAGGCGAGCCCGGCGGGCACGTTCCTGATCGAGCACGGCGTGCCCCCGGCCGACTTCAACAGCTACGGCGCCCGCCGCGGCAACGACCGCGTGATGACCCGCGGCACGTTCGCCAACATCCGGATCCGCAACCTGCTCGTGCCGGGCACGGAGGGGGGCGTGACGCGGCTGCTGCCGGGCGCGGACGTGATGCCCGTGTACGACGCGGCCGTGAGGTACAAGGCCCAAGGCACGCCGCTGGTGGTGCTCGCCGGCACGGAGTATGGCACCGGCAGCTCCCGCGACTGGGCCGCCAAGGGCACGATGCTGCTCGGCGTGCGGGCGGTGCTCGCGGCCAGCTTCGAGCGGATCCACCGCTCGAATCTCGTGGGCATGGGCGTGCTGCCGCTGGTGCTGCCCGAGCCGTGGCAGCAGCTGGGCCTCACCGGCGAGGAGACATTCGACATTCCCTTCGAGGGCCTCGCGCCGCGGGCGACCGTGGTGGTGAAGGCCACCCGACCCGACGGCAGCGTGAAGGAGATTCCATGCCTCGTGCGGATCGACACGCCGGTGGAACTGGATCAGTTCAAGGCCGGTGGCATCCTGCCGTTCGTGCTCCGCAAGCTGCTCGCGTGAGCGACGCGACCGATCGTGTTCGGGCGGCCGCACATTCCGTACCGGCGGAAGACTTTTCCATGCGCCGGCTGCATTACGCCATTTTTCAGCGTCGCGGGGCTCGCAGCGGCTATCGATTCTCGGTGATTCCCGTATAGTGCAGTCCGCTCGA
>JBIIMU010000401.1:0-3165 GCA_044337845.1 Pirellulales bacterium
GAACAGGATCGCCGTCTTGCCCTCGACGCTCGCCCCGATGATCGTGGTGCTCTTGGTGGTGTCGGCGGAGAGCCGCCGCTTGTCGATGATCCCCAGCGGCGCGCCGATCCGGTTGGCATGGCCGAGAGCCCGCTTGATGCCCCCCTCGTCGGCACTGACGACGACGATCTCGTCCTTCGGGATCTCGAGGGAGGCGAGGTGGTTGTTGAGCACGGGGGCCGCGTAGAGGTGATCGACGGGCACGTCGAAGAAGCCCTGGATCTGGGCCGCGTGGAGGTCCATCGCGAGCACGCGGTCGGCGCCGGCCCGGGTGATCAGATTGGCCACGAGCTTGGCGGTGATCGGCACGCGGCCGGAGTCCTTGCGGTCCTGGCGGGCGTAGCCGAAGTACGGGATCACCGCCGTGATCCGGAAGGAGCTGGCCCGCTTGAAGCTGTCGATCATCACGAGCAGCTCCATGATGTGCTCGTTGACCGGCGGACAGGTCGACTGGACGATGAACACGTCGCGGCCGCGGACGTCCTCGTCGATCTTGCAGGAGATCTCGCCGTCGGGAAATCGCCCCAGCGAGATCTTGCCCATCGGCAGGTTGAGATACCGGCAGATGTCCTGCGTGAGCGCGGGATTGGCCGGACCGCTGAAGATCTTCAGGTCGTTCATCGGATCGCTCGGGAGGCGACGGGGAGGCTGCGGAGTCCGCGGCCCGGGAGCGACACTGTGACCGCGCCGCAGGCCGCCTTCAAGCGGGCTGCGCCGTCCCGCCGCGGCACGGTATCCTGCCCAGGCACGGTCGGGCCGCCGCACGGTGCGGGGGCGATCGCGGATTCGAGGAGCACGGACATGTCGTCGCAGACCCTGCAGCTGATCACGTCGCATCGTGGCGCCTCCTTCTCGGCCGCCGACCGGGTCGACGTGGCGATCGGCCGGCTCGCCGTGCGGACACGGCGGCTGTCGGGCGGGCTCCGCGAGGGCGTGCTGCTCGTGGAGCTCGTCGCCGGTGACACCCGGGTGTTCGTGCTGCCCGACCGCGGCCTCGGGATCTGGAAGGTGATGGCGGGCGGGGTCGAACTCGGCTGGCAGTCACCGGTGCACGGCCCGGTCCACCCGCGGTTCGTGCCGCTGGCCGAGCCCTCCGGGCTGGGCTGGCTCGACGGCTTCGACGAGCTCGTCGCCCGCTGCGGCCTGGTCAGCAACGGGGCGCCCGACGTCGACGCCTCCGGCCGGCTCCTGCACGGGCTCCACGGGCGGATCGCCAACCTCCCGGCGCACCACCTCGACGTCACCCTCGACGAGGCCGCCGGCTCGATCACGCTCACGGGCGCGGTCGACGAGACGCGGTTCCTCTGCCACGCGCTGCGGATGACGACCTCGCTCACGCTGCACGCCGACCGGCATCGCGTGTCGTGGACCGACTGCGTGAAGAACATCTCGGATCGCCCCGCCACCATGCAGCTGCTCTACCACGTGAACTTCGGTCCGCCGCTGCTCGGCCCCGGGAGCGAGCTCGTCGCCGCGATCGAGGAGCTCGCCCCCCGCGACGCCGCGGCCGTGGCCGACGTGCCCACCTGGAACCGCTACGTCTCCCCGCAGGGCGGCCGTGGCGAGCAGGTCCACTTCGCTCGGGTGCGGCCGGGGGCCGACGGGCTGGCGGCGGCGATGCTCGTGGGCCCCGAGGGCCGCAACGCCGCGACGCTCTCGTGGCGGGCCGACACGCTCCCGTGCTTCACGCTCTGGAAGAACCAGGGCGGGCTCGCCGACGGCTACGTGACCGGCCTCGAACCCGGCACCAACTTCCCGAACCCGAGATCGTTCGAGGAGTCGCAGGGCCGCGTCGTGCCCGTGGCCCCCGGGGAGACGGTGCGGTTCGACCTGGCCATCGAGCACCTCTCGGCGTCGGCCATCGACGCGGAGCGGCGGCGGATCACCGGCCCCGTGGCCCCGGTGCCCGCGATTCACGCGCAGCCCAAGGCGGGCTGGAGCCGACCATGATCCGGGCGACGGGGGCCGCGATGCTGTCGTGGGTGGCGGTGCTCGCCGCCGCGATCGCCGGCGAGCCGCCCGCGCCGCCGGTGTCGGGTGACGCGGAGGTGCGGGCTCCGGCCGGCGATTCGGAGATCGTGATCCGGACGACCTCCCGGCTGGCGGGCGCGATCGATTCGCTGACCTGGCGGGGCCGCGAGTTCATCGACTCGCACGACCACGGGCGGCAGCTGCAGAGCGCTTCGAACTGGGACGTCGGGGGCGACCTGCACGCGGAGACGTTCAACCCCACCGAGGCCGGCTGCGAGCGGGACGGCGCCGGCCCCACCAGCACCAGTCGCCTGCTCTGGCTCCTGGCCGACGGTCGCGACCTGCAGACGGTGAGCCGGATGGCCTTCTGGCTGAGGCCCGGCCAGCAGAGTGGCGGCCACCCCGCCCGCAACACCGTCGCCCTCTCGAACCACCTCCTGCAGAAGCACGTCCGGCTCGGGGCGGATCACCTCGACCCGCCGCTCGCCGGGCACGCCATCCGCTACGACGTCACGTTCACGGTTCCGGCCGGCGAAGGGCACAGGCGGGGGGTGTTCGAGGTGCTGACGGGCTACATGCCGGCCGCCTTCCGGAGGTTTCATGCGCTCACGCCCGACGGTCACCTGGAGCCGCTGACCGACGGCCCGGGCGAGCAGCCGCTGCCGGTGATCCTGGCGACGGAGGGCGGGGAGCATGCGATGGGCGCGTGGTCGCCGGCGGTGGCGCGGACGACCGGCCGGCCGGCGACGTATGGCCGCTTCTGGTTCGAGCGGGAGCGGGTTTCCAAGTGGAATGCCGTGATCCGGGAGACGGCCCCGGACGGCGCCGAGCTCGAGCCGGGAACACATGCGCATCGCGTCTGGGTGGCGGTGGGCACGCTCGAGGACGTGCGCCGCACGCTCGTGGCCCTGCGGGCGGCGGGTCGCTGAGCGGTCGGCCGTGTGCTCAATCGGGGAGCCGCCATCGCGTGAGCGGGTTTCAGGAAGCCGCAATCGCGTGAGCGATGCGGACACGCGGCCCAATCCAGCGTGGTGCAGTCGTACCGCTTACGCGGTTACGCTTCCAGACAGCCTTCAGGAAGCCGCCATCGCGTGAGCGATGCGGACACGCGGCCGCGGGCCATGACGCCCGCAGCGCGCATCGCCGCTCGCCTGG
>JBIIMU010000403.1:0-3158 GCA_044337845.1 Pirellulales bacterium
GCGGCCGCGGGCCATGACGCCCGCAGCGCGCATCGCCGCTCGCCTGGAGGGCGAGCCCCTGAAAAACAAGCGGCCGCGGGCCATGGATGGCCGCGGCCGCGTGAAGTGGAGGCGAGGGGAGTCGAACCCCTGTCCCGTGATGTTTCAGCCCAGACGTCTACGTGTGTATCCGGTCGATTTGAGTCTCGTTCGCGCGTCCCCGGCCGACAGGGTGCGTCACGAACCAGCCCGGAACGTTTTTAGCCCCGGCCGTACCAGGCGGTGAACCGGGGCGAGTCGGATTTGGCAACCGATTGGGAGGCCCTTCCGACTGGGGCCATCGCTCGGGGTTGCTTAGTTAAGCAGCCAGGGAGAAACGAGCTTCGGCAATTGAAGCTTGGTCGACTTTTAACGTGGCCAGCCGACCAACCACGACACGCAATCTGAACCTCTTGCCATCCGGTCGAAACCGGTACGCCCCCGTGATCATGCCGTCGACGGCCTCGCGGCCGACGCCGGGTGTCGTGGGTCCCGGCCGCCACACGGCGGCCCGTCTGCGGACCAGGACACGACCCCGGCATTCTACAAAACCTCAGCGGCTGTATCGGTCATGCCGGAACGAGAACTCGAATTCGCCAAAAAAACAGCGGTTTGGGCATGAGTCGACACTTTGCTCGGTGAATACTGGTGGTGGATGACCGCGTCCGGCCAGGGCCGGGCGGCAGCCACGCCATCCACCTCCTCCCCCCTCGCGTTGACGCTCATCCCATGGCATTCGTACGCTTCCTGTCGGCCCTCCGGGCGGTGTGTTTTCTTCCCGTGGCCACCCCGTCGTCAGGCGCTCTCATGGTCTCCCCCTGCTTGGTCTCCTCCCGCTTCTTCGGTGTCGGCCGCGGCCTCGCGTGGGCCGCGGTGGTTGTCGTCGCAAGCTCCGGCTCCTCGGCTTCGGCCCAGGAGTGGGCCAGGAAGATGTTTCCGGTGACGAGCCACAACTTCGGCACCGTCGCCAAGGGCTCGAAGACGGAATACCGGTTCGTGTTCCGCAATCTCTACAAGGAAGACCTGCACGTCGTCGGCGTGCGGACGAGTTGTGGCTGCACGTCGCCCGAGATCACCAAGCACGACCTCAAGACGCACGAGACGGCCGAGGTGGTGGCGAAGTTCAACACGCGGACGTTCCTCGGCCAGCACGGGGCCACGCTCACCGTCACCTTCGACAAGCCGTTCCACGCCGAGGTGCAGCTGCGGGTGGCGGGCAACATCCGCGGCGACGTCACCTTCGATCCGCCGTTCATCGATCTCGGCAACGTCGATCTCGGGGCCGGCGCGGAGCGGCAGGTGCACGTCACGCGGGTCGGCAGTTCCGCCTGGGACATCACCGACGTGCGGAGCGTGAACCCGCACTTCGAGGTGAGCCTGTCGAAGCCCACGCGGTCACCCTCGCAGACGTCGTACGACCTCACGATGCGGCTGAAGCCGGAAGCCCCGGCGGGCTACGTGAAGGGCCAGCTGATCCTGGTCACCACCGATGCCAAGGCCACGCAGATCCCGATGGACGTGGAGGGCCGGGTGGTCGCCGCGGTGACCGTCAGCCCGCAGCTCCTGTCGCTCGGCGCGGTGCAGTGCGGCGGCACCGTCACCAAGAACGTCGTCGTGCGGGCCAATCGTGATTTCTGCATCACCGGGGTCGCCTGCGACGACGGCTGCCTGACGTGCGAGCCGCGGACGACGCCCGCGAAGGTGCACATCCTGCCGGTGACGTTCCAGGCCGGGGACCAGGCCGGCCGGGTCGAGCAGCAGCTGCGGATCTCGACCGACCTGGGCGAGGGCGCGGTGCCCGTCGTCACGGTGCAGGCCGAGGTGGAGTCGGCCGCGGCGGCGGCGGAGCAGTCGGCGAGCGTGCGGTAGCCGCGGCGGGCCGCTCAGCCCCGCGCCGCGAGCGGCACGTAGTCGCGGCCCGGCGGGCCGGAGTAGACCGACAGCGGCCGGATGATCCGGTTGTCGCCGATCTGCTCGATCACGTGCGCCGTCCAGCCGCTCATCCGGGCCACCACGAAGATCGGCGTGAACACCTTCACCGGCAGGCCAAGCGCGTGGTAGACGCGGGCGGCCGGCCAGTCGAGGTTGGGCTTGAGGGCCTTCTTCTCGAGCATCAGCCGTTCGACGCGGTCGGCGAGCTCTTCGAGGGCCTCCGCCTCGGTGCCGCGGACCATCTCGCGGCACATGCGGCCGAGCAGCTTCGCCCGCACGTCGCCGTCCTTGTAGACGCGATGGCCGAAGCCCATCACGACCTTCTTCGCCGCGAACTGCTCGTGCACCCAGGCGTCGGCCCGGTCCGCCGAGCCGATCTCGCCGAGCACCTCGAGCACCTTCTCGTTGGCGCCGCCGTGCAGCGGTCCCTTGAGGGCGCCGATGGCGGCGGTGATCGCCGAGTGCATGTCGGAGCCGGTGGAGGCGACGGTGCGGGCGGCGAAGGTGGAGGCGTTGAACTCGTGCTCGGCGTAGAGCACGAGCGTGGTGCCGAAGATGGCCACGTGGGCGGGCGGGGGCACGCGGCCCGTGAGCCGCTCGAGGAGCGCCGCAGCGATGGAGCCGTCGGGCCAGGGCGCGGGCGAGCGGCCGCTGGTCAGGTCGATCCACGCCGCCAGGATCGCGGGCGTCTGGCCGAGGAGCCGTTCCGCCTGGGCGAGCAGGGCGGGGCGGGGGCCGGGCGTGTCGTCGCCCGCGACGAGGCCGAGCATGCTCGTGCCGGTGCGCAGGGCGTCCATCACGGAGGCCCGCGGGTTGGCCTCGGCGAGCCGGGCGAGCGCCTCGAGCACGCGGCCGTCGAGCCCGCGGGCGGCGGCGGCGAGCCGGGCCGAGAAGGCGGCGTGTTCGGCGGGTGTGGGCAACTCACCGTGCAGCAGCAGCCAGGCCACCTCCTCGAAGTCGCCCGCGGCTGCGAGCGGTTCGATGGCGTAGCCGCGGTAGCGGAGCGTGCCGTCGAGCGAGCAGATCGCCGTACGGCCGGCGACCACGCCGGCGAGGCCCTTGGCGAAGTCGGTCGCCGTGGGGGACGGTGCGGCCATCACGAGGGCTCCCGGGGACGAAGGGGGCGGGCGAAGCGGTGCCGCTCCGGATGCGCGGGATCGTAGTCGAGCAGTTCGTAGAGTTCTTCGCGGGTCTGCATCAGGTCGAGC
>JBIIMU010000402.1:0-3158 GCA_044337845.1 Pirellulales bacterium
GCGGACGCAGGTCCGCGACGGCCGAGAAGCCGGCTCGTGGGATCCGGCCCTCGACCGCTGGGGCAGCGCGGGCGGGCGGCTGTTCGAGACCTGTTTCTGCACGTGGATGCTGGAGGTGTATTACCGGCACCTGCCGCTCTACGGCGCCGAGGCCGTGGACGCGGCCGGCGGCCCCTGACCGGGCCCGGCGTGGCAGGCCCGGAAGGCCGGGCGGGCGGGGCGGGCTTCGGCGACTCTGCCGGCAGCGAGGCCGCGACGAGCGGCGGGCCCGCGGGGTGCATCCGGCGGGGTCCGCGAGCCGATGCCACGGGTGTCAGGATCGCTTCGCCCGCAGGAGTCGCCCGCCATGGCCAAGAAGAAGAGCAAGAGTTCCAGGTCGAAGGCGTCGATGACGCAGCAGATCGCGGGCATCGCCACGATGGGCATGCCGGCGCCGGTGCAGAAGGTGGCCTCCTCGAAGTGGGGCTCGAAGCTGCTGCTGATCCTCGTGCCGATCCTCATCGCCAGCGGCGTGATCACGATCTCGTTCAGCGGCGGCTTTCCCACCGTGAACGTGAACCCCGAGCGGGCTGCGGCCGTGGGCCGCGATCTCCGCAATGAGGCCATGAAGGCCGCCGAGCAGATCCGCAAGTACGACGAAAGCGGCTACCGCTGAACGGCGCGAGTCCGGCCGCCCGCGAGACCGCCGGGCACGCGAGCCTCGACCCCGCGATCGCGTCGGCGTTCGCGCGGGTGGCGCTGGCCAACGTGTCGCGGCCGTATCCCCACAAGCTCGACCATCTGCTCGTGGGCGGCCCCGAGCCGTGGGCCGCCGATCACCTGAGCGTGCACCCGGCGTTCGGCGGCGCCTACGACTGGCACTCCGCGGTGCACATGCACTGGCTCTTGGTGCGGATCCTGCGACTCGCACCGGGGATTCCCGAGGCCGCGGCGATCGCCGCCACGCTCGACGACCGGCTCACCGTCGACGCCCTCGCCGCGGAGCGTCGCTATCTCGCCGCGCCCGCGGGCAAGACGTTCGAGCGGCCCTACGGCTGGGCCTGGCTGCTCGAACTGGCGGCGGAGCTCGAGCGGCTGCGGCGGACGGACGCGCGGGCCCGACCCTGGCTGGAGGCGGTGGTCCCGCTGGCCGGCGACCTCGCGGCGCGGCTGGCGTCGTTCGTGGCGGTCGCCCGCTATCCGGTGCGGGCCGGCACCCACGGCAACACCGCCTTCGCCTGCATCCTCGCCCACGACTACGGCGTCGAACTCGGCGACACGGCGGTCGCGGCCACGATCGCGGGGGCGGTGATCCGCTGGCATGGTGCGGATCGGTCGGCCCCGGTGGGCTACGAGCCCTCGCTCACCGATTTTCTGTCGCCGACCCTGGCGGCGGCGGCGGCGATGGCGGTCGCCTGCTCGCCCACGGCCTTCGCCACCTGGCTCGATGGGTATCTGCCGGACGGGCTCGGGCCGCTGGCCGTGCCGCCGCGGGTGGACGACCGCGGCGATCCGCAGATCGCCCACCTCGACGGTCTCTCGCTGTCGCGGGCCTGGATGCTGCGGCGGATTGCCGCGGCGCTGCCGGCGGGGCATGCTCGACGGGACGAACTCGAGGGGGCCGCGGCTCTGCACCTCGAGGCCGGGATGCCGTGGACCGTCGGAGGCGACTATGCGGGGGAACACTGGCTCGCCTCGTTCGCGGCGCTCGCGCTCGGCGATCGCCCCTGAGCGGCGCCGCGGGAGGCGCGGACGATGGCGGTGATCGACGTCGGTGATCGCGGCGTGGCCGTGACCGTGGACGAGCCGACGCCCGCCGCGCGGATGGCAGCGGTGCGCGGACTCACCCGGGCAGTGCGCGACGCCCGGATCGCCGGTGTCACCGACGTGGTGCCGTCGCCCGGCCGCGTGACGGCCGTCTACGATCCACTGCGGATCGGGCATGCCGAGGTGCGGCGGCTGGTCGAGGCGATCGCGGCTGCGACGCCGGCGGCGACCGACGACACGCCGGCGGCCGCGCATGAGATTCCCGTCTGCTACGGCGGCGACTTCGGCCCCGATCTCGCCGAGGTGTGTGCGGCGCATGCGGTCGAGCCCGAACAGTGCGTGGAATTGCATGCGGCCGCGTCGTACGAGGTGGAGGCCCTCGGCTTCCTGCCGGGCTTCGCCTACCTCGCCGGACTGCCGCCGGCGCTCGCGACTCCCCGGCGGGCGACGCCGCGGCGGCTCGTGCCGGCGGGCTCGGTCGGCATCGGCGGCAGCCAGACCGGCGCCTATCCGTTCGCGAGTCCCGGCGGCTGGAACCTGATCGGCCACACGCCGATCCGGCTCTTCGACGCCGCGCGGACGATTCCGGCGCTGCTGGCCGTGGGGGATCGCGTGCGATTCGTGGCGATCACTCCGGAGGAGCATCGTCGCCTGCGGGGCCCCGGCGATGCCGAGCCGCCGAGGGCGCCCTGCCGCGGCGGCGGGGTCACCGTGGTGAAGCCCGGCCTGTTCACGACGATCCAGGATCTCGGCCGCCCGGGGCATCGCGGCAGCGGCGTGCCGCTCTCCGGCGCGGCCGATCCCGCGGCCCTGCGGCTCGCGAACCGCCTCGTCGGGAATCCGGAGGCCGCCGCGGCGGTCGAGGTCACGCTGCTCGGGCCGGAGCTCCGCTTCGACCGCGACGCGGTGGTGGCCCTGGCCGGGGCGGTGTTTCCGGGAGTGGCGTGGGGCCGGGCGGTCCGCGTGGCGGCCGGCGAGACGCTCGCGCTCGGGCATGCCGTCGCCGGCTGCCGCGGCGTGCTCGCGATCGCCGGGGGCGTGGCCGTGGAGCCGGTGCTCGGCAGCCGCAGCACGTTCGTGCCGGCCCGGCTCGGCGGCCTGTGCGGGCTGCCGCTCGCGGCCGGCGACGTGATTCCGATCGGCGGCGACGGGGGCGGGCCGCCGCCGAGCCCGGATCGCCAGCCCACGCCGCCCCACGCCGGGGCCGCGACGATCCTGCGAACGATTCCCGGCGCCGACTTCGCCGCGTGCGGGGATGCCCTGTGGGCGGCCGCGCATCGCACGAGCAGCCGCTCCGACCGGATGGGCGTGCGGCTCGAGGGGCCGCCGCTCGGCGGCGATCGGCCCGACGGCTCGCTGCCGTCGGTGGCCGTGCTCCCGGGCACCGTGCAGCTGCCCCCGGACGGCCAGCC
>JBIIMU010000404.1:0-3150 GCA_044337845.1 Pirellulales bacterium
GACTCGTAGGGCTTGCCGAAACGCCAGGCGGGCAGGTGCATGGGACGCGGTCTCCGGACGCGGGGATTTCCGCCAGGATTCTAGCCGATCGCCGCGAGCCGGCTCGGTTGGTGGCTCGGGGCTGCCCGTACCCCGTCGCCGGACGTTCGCTTCGGGCATCCTGCCCTTCGCTCACTCGACGCTGCTCTCGCTTCGCCATCCTGGCTGCGCTCGACCCGCGACGCCGGCTCTCGGGGTACGGGCAGCCCCTCGCTGAGTTCGGTCTCGAGGAAGCCGCAATCGCGTGAGCGATGCGGACCTGCGGCTGGCGCGGTGCGTGTCGGCCCAGCGAACCCTTGGCGTTCGCCACGGCCGACCCCAGCGAAGCGAGGCAGTATGCCGAGGCTTCGCGTGTCTGCGGCACCGCAGGATGCGGTGCGTGTCGGCCCAGCGAACCCTTGGCGTTCGCCACGGCCGACCCCAGCGAAGCGAGGCAGGATGCCGAGGCTTCGCGTGAACTCAGTACACGCCCACCGTGGTCGTGGCGGCGAGCTCGCGGAACGGGCGGACGCCGCTGATGCCGTCCCACGGATACTTCGCGTAGGGCCGCTCCCGCTCGCCCTCGTCCCGCTCGAGGAAGCCCGGAATGAAGGTCTCCTTCGTGAGCGTCGTGAGGCGAACGCGGCCCGTGCCGCCGTACGGGACCACGCGGTCGCGGTCGTCGAAGTCCACCACCTCGATCACCGCCCGCGGCTGCGGGGCGTAGTAGGCGATCGTGTAGCCGTCGGCGGGTACGACCGGCCGGCTCGCCGCCAGGCCCATCAGCGTGTTGCCGTAGGTGGGCGTCATGTAGGCGCCGTCGAGGAGCTCCTCCACCGCGAACCGCGTCCACTGCGGCGTGAACTCGGTGCCGCCGGAGAAGATGCCGGTGATCCCCACCTTGCCGATCGTGGTGCCCCGCTTCTCGAGCGCCAGGGCGAGCGCCTCGAGGAGCTTCGGCGTGGTGAACATGCAGCGGATGTCGTGGCCCGCCTCCAGGATCGTGATCGCCTGGTCGATGCAGTGCTGCTTGTAGGCTTCGAGGTGCTCCATCCAGCCCTTCTGGATCAGCTTGATCACCCACCGCGGGTCGAGGTCGACGCAGAAGCAGATGCCGCCGCGATGCTGGGCGAGGTGCTCGATCGAGAGCCGCAGCCGCCGCGGGCCCGAGGGACCGAGCATCAGCCAGTTGGCGCCCCGCGGGAAGTACTGCTCGGGCAGCGTCTCGCTGAACATCTCGTAGTCGGTGCGGAAGTCGCGGGAGTTGACCCGCGACTTGGGCACGCCCGTGGTGCCGCCCGTCTCGAACACGTAGATCGGCTGGTCGGCGAGGCCCTTCGGCACCCAGCGGCGGACCGGTCCGCCGCGGAGCCACTCGTCCTCGAAGGGCGGAAACTTCTTCAGGTCGTCGTAGCCCTTCACGTCGGTGAGCGGATTGAAGGGCAGGCTCTTCGCATACTCGAGCCAGAAGGGGCAGCCCGTCGACTCGTGGAAGTGCCAGGCCATCATCTCGACGGTGTGGGCGTCGAGGGCGGCACGCGCCGTCTTCACGGCCGCGTCGCTCGCGACCTCGAACACCGGTGGCTGTTCCTGCACGGATGGGGCAGCGGACATGGTCTGGCTCCGAGGACAGGGGATGAGTCGTGCCGGCAGCGCCGCCGCCGCGGATCAGCCGTCGGCCGGCGTCTCCGCCGGGGGCAGGGGGGCGCCGAGCTGCGCGAAGAGCTGCAGCACGCCGTTGAAGTGCGCGAGCCGCGGGCCGTAGCGATCGATGAACTCGCCCAGGGCGTACTCGCTGTCGGCGAAGTCGTCGGCGTTGTCGGCCGCCTCCTGCGCGAGGCCCGAGAGAAACTCGGTATGGACCTTCGAGAGCGACTCGGCGGCGCGGCGGCAGGCCTGGGCGAGCTGCGGGTTCGCCTCCTTCCAGGCCTTGAGTTCGGCGACCCGCTGCCGCTGCTGGAGCGAGACTTGATTGAGGAGCTCGAGGAGCAGATCGACCGACTTCCGCTGCGTGACCACGAGCTCGCGGAGCAGGGCGTTGGTCTCGGTGAGATCGGCCGCCACCGGCTGCTGGCTGACCGGGGGCACCGAGCCGGAAGAGATGTCGAACTGGCTGAAGATCGGCGGACCGTCGCTCATGACACTCCCGTCCCGGGGATGCGGGGCGGGTCGCGCCCCGGCGTGACCGTATCGTAGGCAGCACCCCGACGATTTTCCACGGAGCGACCACACGGGACTGCGTGATCGGAAGGGTTTGCCCAGTTCCGCGCGGCGCGGGCGGCCTGCGAATCGCCGAGTGTCCGTGGCGCCGGAGCCCGCGGCTCAAGTGGCCGGCGGCCACGCCCGATGCATGGGATGCCCGGAGCCGCCAGGGAAGGCGGCCGCGCGATGCCCGACGGAGCGACGGGATGCAGCAGCAGGCGGAAGCGGGCGGCGACGCCGCGGTGTTCGGATTCCTGACCGCCGTCGACTCGCCGCAGCACGGCCTGTTCGGCGGCTACCTCGTGGTGGACGCGCTCGGCCGGCCCCTGGAGTTTCACTGCACGGCTCCGGTGAAGGTGAGCCGCGCCCAGCAAATCCTCTATGGACCGACGCTGCACGGCCATCTGCACGGCCAGCAGATCGGCGGGGCCCTGCTCGCCGAAAGCAAGGCCGCGCCCGCGGTGGTGCTCACCGACCACGACGCCATGCTCCAGGCGCGGCCGCACGCCCGGCACCCGCTGGCCCTCGTGCGGCCCGCGGCCGACGACGACGCCGCCACGGGCTTCACGCTGGGAACCTCCCGCGTGACGCCCCACGCGGCCGACGCGGCGGCGGAGGCGGCGATCCGCGATCGGCTGGCCGTGCTGGCCGCCGCGGTCGATCTCCGCGAGCCGTTCGAGCGGATCCGCGCGGCCATCGAGGAGGCGCAGCGGCACTGAGCGGCCCCGCATGACCGCGACCAGCATCGGCGCCGTGCGATCGCTCCGCCACGAGGACCTCGTGCTGCGGCCGGCGGCGGTGCGGCCCTGGGGGGATCCGGTGATCCCGATGCCCCCCGCGCTGCGGCTGCCGGTGGCGGCGGCGCCGCCGCCGGTGATGCGGCTCGAGCTGGCGTTCGCCCGGCCACGGGTCGCCAGCTGCTTCTTCACG
>JBIIMU010000405.1:0-3148 GCA_044337845.1 Pirellulales bacterium
CTGCACCGGGGCTGCGAGCACCTCCGCGACCGGCACGTCGAGGATCACCGGCGGCTGCGTGGCATCGGCCGCGGCGAGCCGCACGGCCACCCTCGCCGTCTGCCAGCGCGGAAGCACCAGTTCCACGCCGTCGCTCGCCACCGGCCGCGGCTGGTGGAGTTCGATCACGCCCGCCGCGTCGTGGGCCATCGCGGCGGCATCCGGCTCGGGGCAGAGCGTCCGCCACGACCGCGCCGCGAGTGGAGGGCCGTCGTGGACGACCGCGATGCTGCCCGACCAGGCCCGCGGCGTGCCCCCGCCCCACTGCAGGCGGATCGCCACGCACCGGCCATCCGGAACCGCGCTCTCACGCGCGGCCGCGTCGGCGCGGGCCGCGCCGGCCGCGGGACCGATCATGCCGGCGAGATCCGCGGCGGCCACGGGCGGTCCGCAGGCCACGATCGCGACCAGCAACGAAAGCGCGCGGAGTGTCGTCATCGGCACGGGAGCGAACCGGGAAGCCTGCGGGGGCGGGGATGGTAGCGGCCCGGCGGCGGGCGAGCCACGCGGGTTTGGCCCCCGAAAACGGCCCGTTCAGCTCGACCGCAGGGCGGCCGGCGAGAGCGGGGCGGCCCAGGCCTCGGCCAGGCGGCCCTGCCCGGCGGCCTCGGCGACCGCCGCCAGTTCCTCGCCCACCGCGCTGGACCGGTCGGCCAGGTCGCACCGCTCCAGAAAGTCGTCGGGGCGGGCGAACAGCCGGCTCCGCGGCGGCACATCGCCCGACGCCGCGGGAACCACCAGCCGCCAGCCGGGCGTGGTCACGGCGACGCCCGCGGCGCCGCAGGTGATCACGCGGTCGCGGCCCTCCGCGAGCCAGGCGTCGAACAGCCCCGCGAGATTCCGCCCGCGCTGCGGATGGTCGTCGTCGCCGGGCGGCTGCGGAGGGAGGCCGTGGAGGGCGGCGAGGGTGACCCCGAGGTCGGCCGGCGTCACGAGGCCTCCGTACCGCTGGCCCGCCATGCGTCCCGCGGCATCGACGAGCACGGCGGGCAGGTGCACGCTTTCTCCATACGGCGGCGTCGGCCCGGGACCGACGCGGCCGTGGAGGCCGAGCGGCATGCCCCGCAGCCCCGCGAGCATCACGCCGCCCGTCGAGCCCACGGCCTCGACGAGCCGTTCGAGGCAGCGGTCGAGCAGCGTGAGCTGCGCCGCGAACACGTGCCTGAGCCCCACTGCCAGGTCGGGGTCGGTGGCCGGTGTGACGACCACGTCCGGCACCTCGGCCCCCGGAGGCGGCGGGGGATCGTCCGGATCGAGGTAGGCGTCGCGAAACTCCTCCGGTGCGTCCCACGACAGGCCGAGGCTCGACAGATGGCACCACACGACCCGATGCCGCCGCTCTGCCGCGACGGCGGCCGCGGCCGCGAACAGCCGGCCGAGATTCGTCGCCGCCTCGTCGTCCCCTGTGGCCGCCGGCGTGGCGAAGGGCACGACCGTGGCCTCGCCGGCCGGCACGAGGTCGACGACTCCGGGGTCGTCTGCGACGACGGCCACGGCACCCGCAGGCAGGTCGGCCAGCCACGACACCAGCGCGGCCACCGTGTCCCGCGGGTCGTCCGTCGTCGCGACCAGCCCGTCGAACACGACGCCGCGGGCCGCCAGTCGGGTCGCCGCCGGCATCGCCACCCAGGTCGCCCCGTACGCCGGCAGGATCCAGGCGGGCAGCCGGTCGACGGTGACGACGAGGAGCGGGTCGGGCATGCGCGGAAGGCCGGCGGGCGGGGATCGTGGGTTTGCGTCGCGGGGTGGCGGTCGGCGATGCTGACGCACCTCCGCGGTGGTTCACCGCATCCGATCGTACCAGCGGCACCCCATGGCCACGACCGCGCCCGCCTACCGCACGCACCCGTCCGCCGCGACCGGCATGCCCCCGGGCATCCCCTACATCGTCGGCAACGAGGCGGCTGAGCGATTTTCGTTCTACGGGATGAAGTCGATCCTCGTCGTCTTCATGACGCAGCACCTGCTGTCGAGCATGGGCGGCCCCGACTTCATGAACGAGATTGAGTCGCGGAAGTGGCTCCACCTGTTCGTGGCCAGCGCCTACTTCTTTCCGGTCATCGGCGGGATCCTGGCCGACGCCTTCCTGGGCAAGTACCTGACGATCCTGCTGCTCTCGCTCGTCTACTGCGCCGGCCACCTCTGCCTGGCCCTGATGGACATGCCGCAGCCGCTCCTGGCCGCGACCCTCGAACCCCGGGGCTGGCTGCTCGCGGGCCTCGCCCTGATCGCGATCGGGTCGGGGGGCATCAAGCCCTGCGTGTCGGCGCACGTGGGCGACCAGTTCGGGAAGTCGAACCGGCACCTGCTGGAGCGGGTGTTCGGCTGGTTCTACTTCGCGATCAACTTCGGCTCGTTCTTCTCCACGCTGCTCACGCCCTGGCTCCTGGAGCACTACGGCGCGGGCTGGGCATTCGGTGTGCCGGGCCTGCTCATGGCGGTGGCCACGCTCGTGTTCTGGCTCGGACGGCATCGCTTCGTGCATGTGCCGCCGCGGGGCCCGGCCTACTTCGCCGAGACGTTCGGCGACGAAGGGCTCGCGGCGATCGCAAGGCTCGTGCCGCTCTACCTGCTGGTGGCGGTGTTCTGGTCGCTCTACGACCAGACGGGCAGCGCCTGGGTGCAGCAGGCGGAACGCATGGACCGCCGCTTCCTCGGCTACGAATGGCTTCCCAGCCAGATCCAGGCCATCAACCCGCTGCTGGTGCTGCTCTTCATTCCGCTCTTCGGGCTGGTCCTCTACCCGGCCGTGGGTCGCGTGGTCGCCTTCACGCCGCTCCGCCGGATCCTCGCCGGCTTCGTCCTCACGGTCGCCGCGTTCGCGATCTCGGCCACGGCGCAGGGCCTGATCGACGCGGAATCGGCCCGGCTGACGGCCGCCGGCCTGGGACCGGAGGCGGCCCGCTGGCCCTCGGTGGCCTGGCAACTCGCGGCCTACGTGGTGATCACGGCCGCCGAAATCCTCGTGTCGATCACCTGCCTGGAGTTCAGCTACACCCAGGCCCCCCCGCAGATGAAGTCGTTCGTGATGAGCCTCTACCTGCTGAGCGTCTCGCTCGGCAACCAGTTCACGGCCGCCGTGAACTGGCTCATCGAGATCGCCGGCGGA
>JBIIMU010000407.1:0-3144 GCA_044337845.1 Pirellulales bacterium
GCCGCTGAGTTCGAGCACGCCGCCCGCGTTCGACGCGAAGTGCCCGCCCGCCTGCGTCGGGCCGGTGATCGTGATCGGGCCCGCATAGGTCGCGGTGCCGCTCGACACCGCCCCCTGCAGCGCCCCCACGCCCACCGCACCACCGCCCCGGATCGTGAGAGGCTGTGCCACGGTCACGCCCGCCGCATCGAGTGAAAACTGGTTGCCCGAGCCCTCGTACACCGTGATTCCGCCGGCCGACACCACCGCATCGGCCGTGGTCACGCCCAGCCGACCACCCACGATCGCCACGGGCCCGCTGAACGTGTTGCCGCCGGACAGCGTGAGCCGTCCGGAGCCGGCCTTCGTGACGCCCACCGCCGCCGATCCGTTGTCGACGATCCCCGCGGCGATCGTCAGCCCGCCGGAGTTCGCCTGGTGCACAATGAGTTCCGCCGGGGCGGTGCCGTCGCCGGCGGTCAGGCCGCCACTGCCGGCCGCTCCGGCGATCGTCACGGCGGCCGCCGTGCCAGATGCAGCCGAGATCAGGCCGCCACTGGTGAGCGTGAGCCGACTGGCGCCCAGGTCGAGCGTCTGGCCGGCGGCGTTGGCCAGCACGCGGAGGCTGTTGGTGGTCAACGGCGCCAGCAGCGCCTCGCTGGTGCTCGTCTCCGAGTTGGCCGAATCGGAGCCACCAAAAATGTTGAGCAGTCCGTACGAGAAGGTGTCGAGCCCGGACACCGGGCCCGCGTTCACGCCGTCGCCCCCCGAAACCGCCCACGTGGTGCCGCCGACGGTCGTCCAGGCTCCGAGGATGCCGTTCGTGTTGGCGGATGTCGTCGTCACCTGACCCGAGACCGGCAGCGCAAGGGTGAGCACGCCCTGCGACGACCTGCCCAGGCTGCCGAGGTTGAGCGTGACGGCACCGCCGGACCCGCTGACGGCCACGATCGACGAGGCCCCTGCCACCACCGCCGTGCTCGCGAAGGATTGCGCGTTGAACTCGCCCGCCCCGCCGGCCGCCCGCAGCGTGCCGCCGCCGAGCGACAGGCCCGCCGTGGGCACGACGATGTCGTCGTTGAGCGCCGAGGTGCCGAAGTCGAGCGTCACCGTGCCGAGGTTCACGCCCAGCGTCGCCACCGTGGTGAGATTCGAGATCGCCAGCGTGCCCGAGCCCACCTTCGTGAGACCGGCGGCGGTCAGCCGGCCGCCGAACGCCGCCGACCCGCCCCCGCGGCCCACCGTCACCGCGTTGGTCCCGGCGTCGAGGTCGCGATCGCCCCGCAGACCACCGAGCACGTAGGGCCCGGTGCCCGACGCGGCGAACGCGAGCGTGCCCGCGTCGCCGGCCGCGAGATTGAGCACCGACGCCTGCAGTGCGGCCCGGTCCTGGAGCCGCAGCACACCCTCGACGATCCGCGTGTCGCCCGTGAGCCCGCCCGGGGCAGCCAGGCCGAGCGTGCCCGATCCGAGCTTCGTCAGCGAGCCCCCGGTGCTCGACAGCGGAGCGGCGAACGTCACTGTCTGGCCGGCGGTATCGACGCGGATCGCCTGATTGGCCGCGGCGGAAAAGCGGGCCGAGGTGTCGGCGGTGTTGGCGGCCGAGTACTGCAGCGTGCCGCCGCCGAAGGAGATCGTGCCACCGCCGCCGAGCGCCCCGCTCGACGACAGCACGAGCACGCCACCGTTGACGGCGACGGTGCCGAGGACGTTGTCACCCGCGAGCACGACCGACCCGGAGCCGATCACGGTGAGGGGCGCCGAGTCCCGCAGGTTCGACGCGACCGTCAGCACGCCATCGCCGCCGCCGAACCGGAAGCCACCGCTGCCCGACGAGAGCGGGCCCGAGAGGGCGACGCTGCCGCTGGCCCCCACGAAGAGCGTGGGATAGGCCGCCAGCGAGGCGCCGGCCGTGTCGTTGCCCGTGAGCACCACGGCGCCGCTCGAGGCGGGATCGATCCGGCCGCTCGCCAGCCACTGGGCGAGCGTGGGATACGCGCCCGAGGCCACGAAGGCGGCCCCCGACCTGATGTCGATGGTGCCCGCGGCGGGCAGCGCGGCGGCGGCGGCGAAGCGGAGCGTGCCCGCGGCCACCACCGTGCCCCCCGAGTAGGAGTTGCTGCCCGACAGCGACAGCGTGCCGCTGCCGAGCTTCACCAGCGCGATGGCCCCGCCGCCCGTTCCCGTGGTGTCCTGGACCGACGCCCCGAGCGTGAAGTCACCGGCGGCCGACGTGTCGAACCCGATCCGCGATCCGGCCTTGAGGCCGTTGTCGTTCACGGCTCGGTCGATGCCGGCGAGGAGCGTGGCGACGTCTCCGTCCCCGAAGCCCGCCCCACCGACCGCCAGCACGGTCGTGGCCCCCGAACCCGTGACCAGGTTCGCCGCCGTCCAGCGGGACGTGTCGGCGTTGGCCAGCGTGACCGGGGACGAGAACACGAGGGTGCCGGCCGACACGGTCGTGGGTCCGGCATAGTCGTTGGCCGCCGTCAGCGTCACCTGGCCACTGCCCACCTTGCGGAGTGAGCCGAGCCCCGACAGCGGCACCGTGAGGGTGCTCGTGCCCGACGTGCCCACCGCCAGGGCCAGGCCGGCTCCCGCCGTCGTCGTCAGGACGAGCGCATTGGATCCGGTGAGGCCGCCGATGCTCACCTCCGAGAGATTCGCGAAGGTGAGCTCCCCGACCGCGCCCGACTGCGTGTCGAAGATCGTGTTGGCGAGCGCGAACTGGTTGCCGACCACCAGGCGGCCGGCGTTGACCCGCGTCGTACCGCCGAACGAGTTGCTGGCCGAGAGCACGAGCGTGCCGGCGCCCGCCTTGGTGAAGCCGCTGCCGCCCGAGATCCGCGTGGCGATCTCGAGATCGACACCCGACGGATCGCCGGTCGAGTTCACGGTGAACGTGCGGGCGGAGTTGAGCTGGATGCCGCCCGCGGTCCCGGTGCTGCTCGTGATCCGCGACGCGGCCGTGCCGCCCACCGTCACGGCCGAACTGTTCTGGAACACCAGCGAGTTCGCCGCCCGGGCATCGACCGTCGCCCCGTTGAGCGTCAGCGTGGCGCGGTAGTTGTTCGTCTGGTTGAGCTGGAGCGTCGTGTCGCGACCGAGCGTGAGGCCGATGCTGCTCGTACCGTTGTCGAGGCCGTTCACCCCGGAAAAGATCAG
>JBIIMU010000406.1:0-3144 GCA_044337845.1 Pirellulales bacterium
CCGTCGAGCGTGACCGTGCCCCCGACCTCCGCCCGCCGGGAGCAGCCGCCCGCCACCGCCAGCGGCACGAGCACCACCGCCGCCGACCACCGCAGCGCAACGATTCCACGCAGTCCGCCCATCGCAGCCCTCCCGCCGTTCTGCACGGCCATGGCCATCGCCTACTTCTTCCGGGGTTTGTCGGCCTCGAGCGCGAGGTCGATCTCCTGACTGCCCGCCTTCACGTCGACCACGAGCGGCGTGCTGGAGACGTCGGCGTACCGCGGCGGCGTGAGCAGCGGCATGATGCCCTCGCGGCCGATCTTGATCCCCATGGCCGCCGCCTGCTCGGGGGTCGCGTTGGCCGCGACCGTCACCTTGTACGACCCGGGCTCGAGCCCGGCCTCCGCTCCCGTCTGGAGCGCATAGCGGCCGTCCGCGCCGATGTTCGCGTAGGCCGAGGCTCCGGTGACGGCCGGGGTGAAGTTCACCACGCCCGTGGCCAGCGGCTGGCCGTCGAGCGTCACGTCGCCGGCAACCCGCGCGGCATGCTTCCCGCAGCCCGTCAGGCCCACGCAGAGGCACGCCGCCACCAGGGCCGTGCCCAGCACCGACCGACCGCCAGCCGTGCTCATTCCGATGCCGTCGAGTCGCCCCGGCCCCCCGTGGAGAGCGCCATGTAGACGCTCATGTCGATCTCCTCGCCCGTGAACCGCACCGAGCCGTCGGCCCGCACGAAGCTCGCGCCGCCGGCGTGCCGGCTGCGGAATCCCCGGACATTCCACCAGTTCTCGGGCACTGCGGGCGTGGGCAGGTAGTTGAGGGGCACGTTGCAGGCCGCCCAGTCGCCGTCGGCGTAGAAGGCCACGGCGTGGTGATCTTGGGCATACACCGCCTCGCCGACGAGCAGCGTCTTGCTGGTGCCGTCGGTGAGGTCCTTGAGGCGGCGGGGGTGCATGTAGGTGTTGCGCCAGAACACGCCCTTGCACGGGGCATCCTTGCCGCCGGTCGCCGACTGGGCGCCGTTGTTGTGGCAGTCGATCGGCGTCCGGGGCTCATCGTCGTGCCGGGGCCAGATGCTGCCAAAACTCCCGCCGACCTTCGTGGCCCCAAGCACGCCCTTGTAGCTCGTGACGCTCACCTCCGTCCCCTGCATGGCGTGCATGAACGGCCCCGTCCTACCCTGCAAGTCGACGACCCAGGTGCGGGACGCGTCGGCATCCGTCGGGCATGAGAGCATCGGCAGCCGTGTTTTGAGGGCCGGCTTCACGAGCGCCAGGCCGCGGTTGTCGTAGATGTTGCCCTTCGTGGACGGGGCGAGCGTGGTGTAGAGCGCCGACTGCTCGAGGAACGGCAGCGTCTCCACGATCCAGCCGCGGCCGGTGCAGCCCGTCTGCTTGTCGCAGGTGCTCGGGGAGTTGGCCGGCGACTCACCCCACTGGGCCACGCTGGGCGGAAACTTCTTCTTGGCGTCGTGGAACGTGAGGACCGCCAGGCCGAGCTGCTTGAGGTTGTTGGTGCACGACGAGCGACGGGCCGATTCCCGGGCGCTCTGCACGGCCGGCAGCAGGAGGCCGATGAGCGTCGCGATGATCGCGATCACGACCAGGAGTTCGACGAGGGTGAAGGCCCTGCCCCGGGACACGCGGCCTCCGAGCGGTCGGGCGGGAGCCCGAGGCGACGACGCGATCATGCAAGTGCCCCCCGAAGTTTGAGCGGTGCCCATCACCGATCAGGCCCATGCCAACTATCTTCCGCGCCGCCCCGCCCGTCAAGACGACGCCGACGCAGGCAGCGGGCCAGGCTCCAGGAGCCGACGGCCCCCGCGAGCCCCATTCCGGTGAGGCCGGGCTCCGGGACCGCCACGAGGGGCGCCATGCCCCCGGCCACCGAAACCCGGTAGTCCCCCGCGTCGAGCAGGCCGGTCACCATCAAGTCCGCCACGTCGAGCGCGTCGCAGACGCCGTCGTAGTTGAAGTCGCCCTGCCGCCAGTTGGCCGGCAGGCCCGAGTTGAAGGCCCGCGCCGCGAGCATTTCGCCGATGTCCAGGATGTCGATCATCCCGTCCATGGTGGCGTCGCCGGCCGCGGCATAGCCCACCAGGATCGACCCGTCACCCTGGTCGGCCCAGCCGACCGTGCGGAACATGCCGGCCTGCGACTCGCCATCGACGACCGAGGAGCGGATGCCCGTCGTGCCGTTCCAGGAGCCGTCCCCCCGGCCGGCGACCAGGGCCGCCACGAGATCCTCCGCCGCGATGCCCCCCGACCCGATCGACACGAGCCCGCGCCGCACGTCGACCACGCCGCCCGCCACGGCCAACGCCGGCACGCTCGCGATCAGCCCGTCGGCCACCTCGAGCCGGCCGCCGACCACCGCCGTCGGGCTGGCGGCCAGCGCCGAGGCATGCTCCAGCCGCAGCGTTCCCGCGAGCACCGACGTCGATCCCGAGTGCGTGTTGGCCACCGTCATCACCGTCGAACCGCTGCCGATCTGCGCGACCGCCCCTCCGCCCGAGATGGGCTCGGCGAGCACCACGCGGTTGTTGCGGTTGAGGGCCAGAACGCCCCCCGGGGCGACCTCGATCGCACCGCCGAGACTGCCCGTGGCCCCGCCGTTGCCGAGCGACAGCGTGCCGGCCGAGACGACGATCCCGCCCGCGACGCCGTTCGACCCGGTGATCGTGAGCCGCCCGGCGCCGGACTTCACGAGGCCCGACGTGCCGGTGATCCGCGGGCCGATCAGGGCGTGGCCCCCGCTGCCCACGGCGATCTCGCGGCCCCCGGCCGCGGTGCCGCCGAGCAGGATCGAGCCCGTGCCCGTGATCGTGGCGAGCCCGGTCGTGGCGAAGTCGATCCCGCCGGCCGCGAGCACGCTCCCCGTGACGGTCACCACCACGCCGCTGCCCGTGAACGAGGCCCGGCTCCCGGGAACCAGCGGCATGGCGAGCGCCGCGTCGGTGAGGGCACCCCGCCAGCCGAGCCCCGCGGTCGTCCAGGTGCCCGATCCGCCCGCCACCGCGTCGTTGCCCGTCCAGGTGAGCGTCGTGGGCACGCCCACGCCCGCGGCCATCCCGAACTGCTGCTGCGCGACCTGCACGTCGCCGGGTCCGATCGTGCCATCCACGTCGAGGTCGTAGGTCCACGTGTCGGCCCCGGCCGGCAT
>JBIIMU010000408.1:0-3138 GCA_044337845.1 Pirellulales bacterium
TGCCCTACTACCAGGAATACGCCTTCGACCCGGAGACGCGTGGCCTCGTGGTGGTGGAGTTTCCGGCGAAGAAGGAGCAGCGGGAACGCGAGACGACCGGCGCCGCGGGGCTCTGATCGGCTCGTCGGTCCGAAGCCGGTGATCGCGTTCGGGCTTCAGAAAGCCGCCATCGCGCGAGTTCGATCTCCAGCGAGCCGCCGTCGCGTGAGTTCGATCTCGAGGAAGCCGCCATCGCGTGAGCGATGCGGACTGCCCTGGTCGGGGGTGCAGGTCGTACCGCTCACGCGGTTACGCTTCCGGAAGTGACCGTCAGCCGCGGCCGCGGAAGAACTTGCGGCCCTGGCTCTGCTGATATTGCGTCCAGCCGTCCTCGGCCGTGGCCTCGTTCTGGAGCAGCTGGATCGTGCCCGCCATCTTGGCGTCGAGGTGGTCGAGATGGTGCAGCGCCACCGCCTCGAGCGTCATCGGCAGCTTTGGCGACCCGAACTCGTACTGCCCGTGATGGCTGGCGATCATGTGCTTCACGCGGATCGCCGCCTCGGGGGCGAAGGGCTTTCCCTCGCGGGCTTCGATCGCCCGGATCTTCGCGTCGATGATCTCCAGTCCCAGCAGCACGTGGCCGAGCAGTTGGCCCTCGTCGGTGTAGGAGAATCCCTGCAGGCTCTCGAGCTCGCGGATCTTGCCGATGTCGTGCACGAGCACCCCGACGAGCAGCAGGTCGCGATCGAGGGCGGGATAGAGCGGCGCCACCCGGTCGGCGAGCCGCAGCAGGTTGACCACGTGGTCGAGCAGGCCGCCGGCATAGGCATGGTGATGCTTGACGCCGGCCGGCGTCCGTGCGAAGGCCGTCATCAGGGCCTGGTCGGCGAGGATCTCGTCGGCGAGGGCCTTGAGCGGCGCCGATCCGATCGTGCCGAGGATCGCGGCGAGCTCGGCCTGCAGGCGGACGAGGTCGTTCTTCGAGAGCACGAGGAACTCGCTCTCGTCGATCGTGCGCGGGTCGGCCCGCTGGATTGACGCGATGATCACCTGCAGCGCGCCCGAGTAGAGCTGCGTGTGCCCCTCCACGCGGACGTAGTCGCCGTCCTCGAAGGCGCCGTAATCGTCGTCGGAGGCGTTCCACAGCCGGCCGGTGATCGTGCCGCTCTTGTCGGCGAGCTCCACCTGCAGGTAGAGCTGGCCGTTGCGGTTGGGCCGGAGCTGCTTGTGGGTCGCGAGGAAGGTCTGGTCGACCTGGGTCTGGGCGGGCAGTTCGGCGATCAGGCGACGGGGCATCGCGGAAGTCTATTCCTCCGTTCCTGCCCGTCACAAGCAGCCACTACAATCCCGGCCCCGACGGCGCCGCGCCGCCGACCGCCCCGCCATCGATGGAGTTGCCCGCGCCATGGCCCAGACCGCGATCACACCCACCCGCGCCCAAGACTATCCCGAGTGGTATCAGCAGGTCGTCAAGGCCGCCGACCTCGCCGAGCAGTCACCCGTCCGCGGCTGCATGGTGATCAAGCCCCACGGCTACGCCATCTGGGAGCGGATGCAGACGATTCTCGACCGGATGTTCAAGGAGACGGGCCACCAGAACGCCTACTTCCCGCTCTTCATTCCACTCTCCTACCTCGAGCAGGAGGCGAAGCACGTCGAGGGCTTCGCGAAGGAATGCGCCGTGGTCACGCACCATCGCCTCGAACTCGGCCCCGACGGCAAGCTGATCCCGACGGGGAAGCTCGAGGAGCCGCTCGTGGTGCGGCCCACGAGCGAGACGATCATCGGCGCGATGTACGCCAAGTGGATCCAGTCGTGGCGGGATCTTCCCGTGCTCATCAACCAATGGGCCAACGTGGTCCGCTGGGAGATGCGGCCCCGCGTGTTCCTGCGGACCGCCGAGTTTCTCTGGCAGGAAGGGCACACGGCGCACGCCACGGCGGAGGAGGCGGTGGAGGAGACGCTGCGGATGCTCGAGGTCTACGCCACGTTCGCCGAACGTGACATGGCGATGCCGGTGATCAAGGGCCCGAAGCCCGCGGCCGAGCGGTTTCCGGGCGCCGTCGACACCTACTCGATCGAGGCCATGATGCAGGACGGCAAGGCGCTGCAGGCCGGCACGTCGCACTTCCTCGGGCAGAACTTCGCCAAGGCGCAGAACATCAAGTTTGCCGGCACGACCGGCGCCGAGGAGTTCTGCTGGACCACGTCGTGGGGCGTGTCGACGCGACTGATCGGCGCCGTGATCATGACCCACTCCGACGACGACGGCCTCGTGCTGCCGCCGCGGATCGCGCCGCACCACGTGGTGCTGCTGCCGATCCACCGCACCGACGAGGAGAAGGCCCTGGTGATGGAGGCCTGCCGGAGGCTGCAGGCCGACCTCGCGGCCCAGCGGTATGGCGACGAGCCGATCCGGGTGAAGATCGACGCCCGCGACATGCGGGGCGGCGACAAGGTCTGGCAGCACGTCAAGCAGGGGGTGCCGGTCCGCGTGGAAATCGGCCCGCGGGATCTGGCGGCCGGGGCGGTGAGCGTGTGCCGCCGCGACCGCGGGCCGAAGGAGCGGCAGGCGGTGCCGCTGGCCGAGTTTGCGGCGCAGGCGCCGGCGCTCCTCGCCGAGATCCAGCAGGGGCTCTTCGACCGGGCGCAGGCGTTTCGCCAGCAGCGGACGGTGCGGCTCGACTCCGCCGCGGCGGTGCACGAGTTCTTCGGGGCAGGGGAGGGCACGGCGGGCAAGGGGGGCTTCGTGCACGTGCACGTGGCCGACGACCCGGCGGTGGCCGCGGCCTTCGACCCGCTGAAGGTCACCGTGCGGTGCATCCCGATGGAGGGCGCCGACGAACCCGGTACCTGCGTGGTGACCGGCAAGCCGGTCAGCCGGCGGAGCGTGCTGGCGCGATCGTACTGACGAGATCGCACTGACGCGGGTGAGCGGCTCGCGCGTGGGCTCGGGGCTGCCCGTGCCCCGTCGCCGGACGTTCGCGGATGCCATCGTGGCATCCGCTCACTCGAATGCCGCCTGCGCTTCGCCATCCTGGCTGCGCTTGGCGGCATACGCCGGCTCTCGGGGCACGGGCAGCCCCGAGCTGAGTTCGCGGCCCGACGGACGCCTTGTGCGCGCGATCCGCGTTTGAAACCCGATTCCGATCAGCGGTG
>JBIIMU010000410.1:0-3134 GCA_044337845.1 Pirellulales bacterium
CGTCCCGCTGAACGGGACGACACCGACACCGACACCGACACCGACACCGACACCGACTCCGACACCGACACCGACTCCGACTCCGACTCCGACTCCCGGCCCGATCGGCACCCTGCCGATCGCGTCGTCCGACAAGGTGCTTGCCGCCTACTTTCCGGAGTGGGGCATCTACGGCCGCAACTTCCAGGTGGCCGACATCCCCGCCGAGAAGCTGACGCACGTCTTCTATTCGTTCCTCAACCTGAAGAGCAACGGCGAGGTGGCGCTGTTCGACAGCTTCGCAGCCGTGGAGAAGCGGTTCGCGGCGGGCGAAACCGTGTCGGGCGAGGCCGACAAGTGGTACTACCCGCCGGGCGACCCCCGGGCCACCCAGACCGTGTGGGGCAACTTCAACCAGCTCGCGCAGCTCAAGGAGAAGTTTCCGCATCTGAAGGTGAGCATCGCGGTGGGTGGCTGGACGCTCTCCACCCATTTCAGCACCGTCTGCTCGACGGCCGCCGGCCGCGAGACGTTCGCCAACTCCCTCGCGACGTTCCTCGACACCTACCGGATGTTCGATGGCATCGACTTCGACTGGGAGTATCCGGGCGGCGGTGGGCTCGACGGCAACTCCGTGAGCCCGAACGACGGGGCCAACTACGCGAAGCTGCTGCAGCTCGTCCGGCAGAAGTTCGACGCCTTGGGGAGCCGACTCGGCCGCCGCTACGAGATCTCGGTCGCCTCGCCCGCGGGCTACGACAAGATCGCCACCTTCAACCTCCCCGGCCTCACGCCCCACGTCGACTTCTTCAACCTGATGGCCTACGACTTCCACGGCACCTGGGAGACGACCACCGGCCACCAGGCCGCCTTCACCGGCGACCCGAACCGCTACGACGTGAAGTCGGCGGTCGATCTGTACCGCGCGGCCGGCGTGCCGGCGGGGAAGATCGTGCTCGGCGCCCCGCTCTACACCCGCGGCTGGAGCGGCGTCGCCAACGGCGGCGATGGCGGGTATCTCGAGAAGGCGTCCGGCGGCGCTCCGGGCACGTTCGAGACGGGGGTCTACGACTACAAGGATCTCCTCGCCCAGGTGCAGGATCCCGCCAGCGGCTGGAAGCTCTACTGGGACGACATCGCTCAGGCGACGTACGTGTACAACGAGTCCAAGCGGCTGTTCAGTTCGTTCGAGACGCCCACGTCGATCGCCCAGCGGGCCCAGTGGGCCGAGGACATCGGCCTGGGGGGGATGATGTTCTGGGACATCTCGAACGACGCGCTCGACTCGCCCGAGAGCCTGGTGCACGCGGCGTATGCGTCGTGGGTGCTCGACGAGGATCTGGCCACGATCCGGTCGAAGTCGCGGCTCACCGGCGAACTCATCGTGGGAGGTGACGGGGTGATTTCGGCCCTGCCGCTGAGGTGATCGCGTTTCGTCACGATGGCGATGGCTATTTCGCAGGAATGGGGAACGCGTTTCGCAACTCTCGCGTAACCCATCGCCAACGATCGGGCGGCGGACACCGCCGCGTCGCGGCTCGCTCTGCGAATCAGGCACTTCCACCGACCGCGGCCGCGGCGGCATGCGATTTGCTCCTCGGGGAGGCCTCCCGCCAGCCTCCTTCCTTCCCGAGGACTTCTCCGTGCTCCGATCCCGCCGTCCGCTCGCCGCCTTCGTCGCCTCCGCGGCCGCCCTCATGTCGTACGGCGCCTTCGCGGTCGACACCGACTGGACCGGCGCCGTCGACGGCTCGTGGTCGATCCCGGGGAACTGGACCGCCGGCGTGCCCACCTCGAGCGACAATGCCTTCCTGACGGCTCCGGCCACGCCAAACCCCACGATCACCCTGCCGGCCGCGGCCGCGGCGAACCGTCTGACGGCGAGTGGCAGCGGCTACACGCTCACCGGGGGCACGCTCACGCTGTCCGACAACCTCTACGTCGACTCGGCCGCCGCCTCGCTCGCGATCACCGGCGGCGCCAGCGTCTCGTCGCCGAACGCGACCATCGGCATCTCCGGCGGCAACGCCGGCAACGCCCTGTCGGTGGCGTCGCGGCTCTCGGTTCCCGGCACGCTCAACGTCGGCTACGACGGCGTCGGCAACGGCCTGCAGGTGCTCACCGGCGGCAGCGTCGCCGCGGGCGCCCTCTGGGTCGGCGGGCTCGCCACGTCCGCGAGCAATGCCGTGACCTTCGCGGCGGGGAGCGGCGTCCAGGCGACGGGCTCGGTCATCGTCGGCTACGGCGGCGACGCCGGCCTCGTCGAGGTGGCCGGCGTGGTCTCGTCGGCGCAGACCTTCCTCGGCTACGACTCCGGCGCCGACGGCAACGTGGTCTCGGTCACGTCGGGCGGCCGCTGGACGAACCCCGGCCCCCTGACGGTCGGCCGCGGCTCGAACGGCAACTCCGTCCGCGTCACGAGCGGCACGCTGACCGTCACGGGCGGCGCCAACGACGTGGTCGTGGGCGACGGCGCGGCGGCCGGCGGCAACAGCATCGTCGTGACCGGCGGCACCTTCTCCAGCCAGGCCGCCCTCGTGATCGGCCGAAGCGGCACGGGCAACTCGTTCGTGGCCACGGGCGGCGCGCAGGTCTCGAACGCCAATGCCCGCTTCGGTCTCGATGCCGGCTCGGTCAGCAACACCGGCACGGTGTCGGACGCGGGCACGGTGTGGACGATCACCAACAAGCTCCGCGTGGGTTCCGACGGCAACGACAACGCCCTCGTGATCCGCAACGGTGGCGTGGTCTCCGTGGCCAGCGACGTGTTCGTCGGCGGCACGTCCCTCGGCAGCGTCGTCAGCGGCAACTCGATCACCATCACCGGCAGCGGATCCACGCTCTCGATCCTCTCGCCCACGGCGGACCTCGTGATCGCCTACGGCACCGGCACCTCGAACGTGGTGAGCGTGTCCGACTCGGGCACGCTGGCGGTGTCGTCGGTCAAGCTCGGCCCGGCGGCCACGCTCGAAGTCGGCCTCGGCGGGGCCGCCGGCTTCGTCAGTCCCACCGCCACGATCGACGCGGCGTTCGGCGGCGGTCAGGTCGTGTTCAACCACTCCGACGCCGCCTACGCGTTCGCCAATCCCATCACGGGTTCGACGCGCGTGGTGCAGCGGGGCTCGGGCAAGACGACGCTCAGCGGCTCGAGCACC
>JBIIMU010000409.1:0-3134 GCA_044337845.1 Pirellulales bacterium
GCACGTGCAGGCCGACCGCCGCGAGCAGATCGATGAGGCCTTCGCCGGCGACATCGTGGGCGTGATCGGTCCGCGGGCGAGCGTCACCGGCGACACGCTCTGCGATGCGGCCGCGCCGATCGTGCTCGAGACGATCCAGTTTCCCGAGACCGTGATCTCGATGGCGATCGAGCCCGACACGAGCCTCGAGCGCAAGAAGCTCGCCGACACGCTCGAGATGATGAAGCGGCAGGATCCGACGTTCCGGGCGATCGAGAGCGAGGAGACGGGCCAGACGCTGATCTCGGGCATGGGCGAGCTCCACCTGGAGGTGATCCGCCATCGCCTCGAGCGCGACTTCAACCTCAAGTGCCGCGTGCACAAGCCGCGGGTGAGCTACAAGGAGACGCTCGGCAAGGCCGTGACGGTGAGCGGCGAGTCGAATCGCCAGGTGGCCGGCCAGACGCTCGTGGCCACGGTCACGATCCGGGCCGAGCCGACGGCCACGCAGGCGCCGGTCACGGTGGAGCAGGGGTGGTTTCCGGAGCACGAGGGCCTGGCCGCGATCGCGGCCACGATGACGCAGTCGGTCCGCGAGAGCGCCGAGCGGGGCGGCCTCAAGGGGTGCCCGCTGTGGGGCGTGCGGATCGTGGTGCTCGAGAGCCCGCTGCCCGACCCGCTGCCGGGCGATGTGGCGATCCGGATCGCCGCCGCTGACGCGATCGAAAACATGCTGGGTGCCGCCGGCACGGTGCTCCTCGAGCCCGTGATGCGGGTGGAGGTGAGCGTGCCGGAGGAGCACCTCGGCGACGTGATCAACGACCTCCAGCAGCGGCGGGCGATCATCACGGCCACGGAGATCCGCGGCCCGGCGACCGTGCTCACCGCCGAGGCCCCGCTGGCGAGCATGTTCGGCTACTCGGCCGCGGTGCGGAGCGTGAGCCAGGGCCGCGCGAGCTTCACGATGGCCCCGCTCAAATACGGCCCCGCCCCGGCCGAGACGGCCGAGGCCTTCGTCTAGCGGTCGGGGCCGCCCGACCGGCCGATGGCGTGGCGCCCTGCCAGTGCTACGATCGGGTGCATGAAACCGGTGCGTTCGCTGGTGCTGGTCGGCACGGTCGTGCTCGCGTTGGGCCGCTCGTCCCCGGCCGTCGACGTGAACACGCTCTTCATCCAGACGGGCACGGACCGCACCTGGCAGCAGCTCCTCGACGCCAACGCCATCCCGATCGGCACGGCCTCCACCGCCGGTGTCACGGGTTCGGTCATCAACGTCAACAACGCGCTGGTGGAGGTGGGCCCCAACAAGGCCAACCCGATCATCAGCGGCCTGCGGATTCACACCCTGGGCAACTCGAGCGTGCTGCGGGGCTCGTTTCCCAAGTGGTCGCGGTGGTACCAGGAGGACGGCACCACGCAGGTGTTTCGGCTCTTCAAGGACGAATACAACGTCAGCAACGACCGGGCCAACGCCGCCCGGATCGAGTCGTTCTACCCGGATGTCAGCTGGTCGGCCGGTGATGGCTGGTTCAAGTGGCAGGGCACCTACACCATCGTCAAGCCCGTCGGAGCCGCCATCTTTCAAGCCAAGGACTCGATCGACGATTGGTCGGTGGCGATCAACATGAACGGCAACGGCGACGTCACGCTCAACCATCGCCGGGGCACCGACCGGGTCCTGGCGACGAACATGGTCGGTCGGCCGTTCGACATCACCGTCTACGACAACGGCACGAACTACATGGTCTACATGAACGACCAGTACGCGGGTTACGGTGCGTTCGACCGCCCGAACGGCTCCAGCGTGTTTCGCTGGGGCATGTATGTCGGAGGCCTGAGTGTGCCCGCGAACGACGCGATGCTGTTCGTGACGGGGGCGAAGATCACCCCCACCGTGACGGCGCCCCCCAAGCTCGCGGCCAGTCTCGGCTCCCTGCCGGCCACGGTCATCCGGGGCGCGGCCGTCTCCGGCACGCTCTCCGTCTCGAACTCGATCCCGGTCACCTCGTCCACGGGTGCCGTCCGGCTTGACTACGGCTACTCGTCGTCGGGGCTGTTCACGGGCTCTGGCACCGGCTCCGACCTGGCCCTCGGCGGGGCCAGCACGCACCTGCTCACCGTCAAGACGGGTACCGTCGGACTCGTGACGGGCACCGTCTCGGCGACGGCGACAACCCCGCTGACGGTCGAGCCGACGTTCAGCCAGACCGTCTCCATGAGCGTGCTGGATCACGCCATCGGGTCGTTCGCCTCGGCCAGCACGCTCACGAGCCTCGAGATCGACTTCGGCACCCTGACGCAGGGAACCGCGACGGCCAGCCGGAGCTTCTCGATCTTCAATCGCCCCGGCTCACTGGGTGCCGGCTGGACGGCGAAGCTCGACCTCGACGGGGTCACGGCGAACGCGCCCGGTGTGTTTTCGACCACGCTGTCGCCGTTCACGAGCCTGACGTCGGGGTCTTCGCGGGCCTTCAGCCTGTCGATGCTGACCTCGACGGCGGGGGTGTATTCGGGAACGTACTCGCTGAACCTGTCCGACGAGAACCTGCCGGGAGCGACGAGCCAGACCATGTCGCTCACGGTCCGCGGGATCGTGGCGCCGCCCGCGCTGTCGTCGGCCTGGGCGCGGAGCACGGGCGGGTCGTGGATCACGGGCACCAACTGGTCGGCAGGCGTGCCGAACTCGGCCGCGTCCGTGGCGACGATCGGCTCGGCCCTCGCCGCGCCCGCGACGGTCACGCTCGACGCGCCGATCACGCTCAACGTCCTCTCCTACGCGGCCACGACGGGCACGATCGCCGCAGGCAGCGGCGGCTCGCTCACGCTCGGCGGCACGGCTGCCAGCGTGGTGGTCTCGAGCACGCTCACGATCACCGCGCCGCTCGCGGGCGGTTTCACCAAGAGCGGAGCCGGCACGCTCGTGCTCACCGGGTCGGCTACCGCTCCGGGCACGATCACCGTCGCCGCCGGGACGGTCGACGTGAACCACGCGGCGTTCGCCCGGCCCAGCCGGGCCTACTCCGTCGCCGACGGGGCCGTGCTCTCGTTCTCCGGCTCGTCGACGGTCTCCTTCGGCGCAACCGGCACGACGACCCTGGTGGGTGACGGCGTGGTACGAGTGAACGCCGGCACTACGCTCACGAGCCCCAATCTGA
>JBIIMU010000411.1:0-3133 GCA_044337845.1 Pirellulales bacterium
CCCGAGGCGGCCAGCCCTGCGTCGATCTGCGTGATCTCCCACGGCGTGGAGCCGAGCGTGAAGCCCTGTGCGGCCAGGGTGTTGTTCTGCACGCCGCTCACATAGCCGACCGTGGCGCTGAACAGCGACGTCGCAATCGTGCCGTAGTTGCCGTACAGGTAGGTCTGCTGAGCCTGGGCGGTCGCAACCGTGAACAGGAGGGCAGCGGCCGCGAGAACGATCGACGAAGCAAGCGAACGGAACACGGTGAATCCTTCAAAGAACGGGTGGTGCAGCGCTCAGCGGCTGCGATGCCCGCGAAATAAGCAAACAGCGTGCCGGCTCCCAAGAAAAAACGACGTCCACCGGGCATAAACGACTGTTTCCCTATGAATCCCGAACAAAAAAGGGTCATGACCACGATTTTCAGGGGCCAGGCAAAGGTCGATCTCTTGCCAGTCGTTTCCCAGCATCTGCGAATATTCCCCGACCCTGTGAATGACGTTTCGCCAACACTGCGAAACGGGCGGGTAGGACGGCCAACGGCACATCTGCGTGCGTCTGTCGTCGCCGATTTCGGTGAGGACTCTCGCCGGGCATCGATCGGGGTGGGCGACCGCATGAAGACGGCCTCCCCGCGCGTCGAAGTGCCGTGGATCGGGTTATCCTCGGGGCGCTTGGAGGCGACGATGAAGCACGAACGCACGCGGGGGGTCATGACGGCGGTGCTCGCCGTCTTTTTCATGCATGGCGTGGCCGGGTCCGCGGAGCCCGCCCGCTTCGAGGCCTTGAGCGGCCTGCCCTTCTCGGAAAACCGCCCCACGCCGGAGACGGCGCGCACGCTGCGCGACGAGCTGCTGTTTCAGCGGGCCACGCAGGCCTATCTCTGGGCCTTGCCGCTCGTCAACACGCTCGGCATGAAGGTCGGCTCGGAAAAGGTCTTCGGCGCCGGCTACCACGTGCTGCCGGTCTGGAAGAAGCGTCTCGACGCCAAAACGCTGGTGACCACCCCCAACTCGGATGTCATCTATGCCATGGGCTACGTCGACCTCGGCACCGACGGCCCGCTCGTGTTCGAGGCTCCGCCCAGCCTGCAGGGCATCCTCCTCGACGCCTGGCAGCGGCCGATCCCGGTCGATGGCGGCGCGTTCTTCGGCGACGTCGGCCTGCCGGGCCCCGACGCCGGCAAGGGGGGAAGGTTCCTGCTTCTGCCACCCGGCTACGCGGGAGCGGTGCCGGAGGATTGCTATGTGTACCGGTCGCCGACCAACAACGTGTTCGTCTTCCTGCGGGCGTTCTATCAAGACCCGAAGAACCTCGAGCCGGCCGTCGCGCTGATCGAGCAGTCGAGGATCTATCCGCTGAGCGGCAAGGAGACTGCCCGGCCGATGCGGTTTCCCGATGCCTCGGGTGTGCCGGTCACCATGCTGCCCATCAGCGACGGGACAGCCTTCGAGGAACTCAAAAAACTGGTGGACAGCGAGGGCACCGCCCTGGCCGACCCCGATTCGCTCGGCCTCTTGGCGGCGATCGGCATCGCCAAGGGCCGGCCCTTCGCGCCCGACGCCAGGACACGGGCGATTCTCGATCACGCCGCGAAGACGGCCTACAAGATGAGCCGCGTCATCGGCTTCGAGGACGAGCTGGCCGGTCGTTCCCTGCGGATCTACCCCGACCGCCGCTGGATCAACCCCATGGCCGACGCGACCCCGGAGAAGCCGGCGGGACCGTTCGACCTCGGGTGGCGGAGGGGGGCTGGTGGCATTCTCGATCTCGACGCCCGGATCTGGTTCTTCACCAACTACTACTCGGTCAGCCCCGGCATGCTCTCGCAGACGCCGGGCCGGGGCGCCAAATACATGATCGCCTTCGTGGACGGCCAGGGCGCGAATCTCTCGGGCGGCAGCCGCTACCGCCTCCGTCTGCCGCGTGACATTCCGGCCGCCAACTTCTGGTCGGTCACGCTCTACGAGGCCGAAAACGGTTCGGGGCTCGCCAACGGTCAGCCGTTCCCGTCGCTCGGTTCGCGGGACGCGCCAACGCAAAACGCCGACGGCAGCACCGACCTCGAGCTGGGTCCCACGCCGCCCGCCGGCAAGGAGCGGAACTGGCTGGCGACGGTACCCGGCAAGGGCTATTTCGCCATCCTCCGGCTCTACGGTCCGACGGCCGCCGCGATCGACAAGCGCTGGAAGCCCGGTGACATCGAGAAGGTGCCCTGACCATGACACGACTCGCCTCCCGGCTCGGCCCGCTCGAACTGGAGAACGGCTATCCGACCGAAGCCACCGTCGCGAAGATCTTCGACGACATCGATTACCAGCGGGCGTGCCAGGCCTACCTCTGGGCGCTGCCGCTGATGGCGATGCAGCAATGGCAGGGCGAGCACCTCAGCAAGTTCGGGGCCGGGAAGCTCGACTACGTCGACTACCTCACCTTTCAGGACAAGCTCGGCCTCCTCACGGCCAATGCCACGACGCCGTACATCATGGCGTTTCCCAACCTGACGGAAGCCGGGCCGCTGGTGTTCGAGGTTCCGGCCGGCCCCACCGCAGGCGGCTTCACCGATTTCTGGCAGCGGCCGATCACCGATTCGGGCCAAACCGGTCCCGACAAGGGGGCGGGTGGCCGGTACCTGATCCTCGGGCCCGACGACCCGGAGATGAAGCCGGAAGGCTATTTCGTCTTCCGCTCGCCCACGGTGAACGTCTGGTCCGCCCACCGCGTGCTCGATCCCGAGCCGGCGAGAGCCAAGCAGCTGATCGACGGCTTGCAGATCTATCCCTACAGCCAGCGTGATAACCCGGCCCCGACCCGCCACGTGGCGCCGGCGGGGCGGCCGTGGAGCGGCGAGCAACCACGCGGCCTCGCCTACTGGGAAGGCCTCGCGAAGATCATCCAGGAGGAGCCGGTCCACGAGCGCGATCGGATGATGATGGGAATGCTCCAGCCGCTGGGCATCGAAAAGGGCAGGCCGTTTTGCCCGACGGACCGGCAGCAGCAGCTGCTCATCGACGCCGCGCAGACAGGGGAGGTGATGGCCCGGGCGATCGCCTACCACAAGCGGTTCGCGGGCGCGAACGTCTGGCCCGGCAGGAGGTGGGAACGCTCGCTGTTTCTCCAGGAGACCAATCAGGAAGCCCCGCACCACACG
>JBIIMU010000412.1:0-3128 GCA_044337845.1 Pirellulales bacterium
TGAAGCTGCGGAAGGAGGCGGTCGAGATGCTCGTGCTCGGCCCCGCCAACGGGACCGGCAACTACCGCTTCAGCCGCGTCGTGGCGGAGCCGGGCGGGCTCGTGCAGGCCGATCCGGCCACGAACACGAAGACCGACACGCGGGTCCGCGACCGCGTCGACACCGGCCGGCTCGTGATCGACGTGCGGGGCCGCCAGCAGGAGGACGATCCGGCGAGTTCGGGCCCCCGGGAGATGCTCGAGACGCTGCTCCTCGGCGTGGACGGCAGCCTCGACGTGGTGTCGTATGCCGAGTCGGAGCCGCTCTTCAGCCGCTACCGCCACACCCTGCCACCGGTCGTGTCCCCGGACGACAAGCGGCCCAGGAATCCCGCGGCGAATCCCCGCGGCGCCGACAAATGACCAGCCTCGTTCACGCCACCCTTCGATCCTCCGCCATGCGTCGTCGCCTCCGCTGCGTTTCTGCCGCTCTGGTCGCGTTCCTGGGGATCTCCCTGGCATGCCAGGCCCAGCCCGACGACAAGCGCGGTCAGCGGGAGCCGTGGGAGTCGTTCACCGACGCCCCCGAGGTGAAGGCGTATCTGGAGCAGGCCAAGGCGGGCACGATCGACGCCGCCGGCAGGGCCACCCTCACCACCAAGGTGCTCCCGCTGCTCGAGAATCCGGCGAATGTCCGCACCATGGAGCGACTGCGGCGCAGGATTCGCGAGAGCCTCCTCAACGAGCGGGCGCTCGACGCCGCGTCGCTCGAGGCGATCAATGGCGAGACCGCGACGTGGGCGCTGGGCCGCGTGGCCGCCGCCGGCGTCAACCCCGTCACCGGTGTCAACGCGCTGCTGCTCGTCGGCGACCTCCGCGGCAAGGACGGCAAGCCTTGGCCCGGTGCCACGCCGCTCCTCGCCACCGCCGCGGCCGACGCCAAGCTGCCGCTGGCGGCGCGGGCCGCCGCCATGGCGAGCCTCGCCCGCCACGCCGAGGCGGGCCTGTCGCTCAAGGCCGAGGCCGCCAAGCTGCTCGCCATCGCCGTCACCCCGCCGGCCGCCGGCAGCGGCGATGCCGGAGACTGGCTCGCGTCGCGGGCGCTGGGTCTCCTGCCCCTGGCCATGCCGGAGGCGAGCCCCGCGGCCGCCGGACAGCTGGTGACCCTGCTGGCCGATGCCTCGCGGTCCGTCGACGTGCGGGTGCGGGCCGCCGAGGCACTCGGCCGCATGGCGGCGAGCGACGCGAAGATCGACGCCGCGACGGCCCTCGAGGGCGTTCGCTCCGCGGCGATCCGCGGCCTCCAGCAGGACCTCGATGCGGCCCGGGACGAGGAGTTCGGCCTGTCGCTCTCCGGCGGCGGGCTCGCCGTGGCCGGCGCGGGCTTCGGCGGCGGGGAGTTCGGTGGTCCCGGGGGCATGCGGCCCGGGTTCGGAGGGCAGCCCGGCTTCGGCGGACAGCCGGGGATCCCGGCCGCCACGAAGCCCGCCCCCGGTGTCGAGCCGACGGTGCTCGAACGCGACGCCTGGCGGCTCGCGGCGCTCGCGTCGGCCATCCAGCCGGCGGGCAAGGGCAAGGGCCTCGTGACCGTGGCAGGCGACGCGGCCGGCGCGGCGAAGGGCTTCGCCGATCGACTCCGGGAGAACGCCGCCATCCTGCACGAATGGGTTCATCCGAAGACCGCCACCGGCGGCCGGAAGCCGGCGGCCGGTGCTGCCGCCGGCGGCGAGTTTGCCTTTGCCCCGGGGGGCGAGATGGGCACCGACCTGCAGCCGACGAAGCAGGACTTCGGCCAGGCGCTCGCTGATGCCCTCGCCGACCTCGAGACCACGCCCCCCTTCAAGGCCGGCGGCGCCGCGGAACCGGCCGGCGACGGCGCGGCCGCCGCGGCCTCCAACGACCCGTTCGCCGCCCCGTAGCCCGCCCGCGGTCAGGCCGCGGCCGAGCCTACTTCTTGATCAGGTCTTGCACCGTCATGCCCGACGGGATCATCGGCAGCACGTGCTCCTGGTGGGGCACCTGCACGTCGAGGATCGCGGGCCCTTCGGCCTCGATCAGCCGCGTCAGCGCGGGCAGGAGATCCTGCTTCTCGGAGATCGTCTCGGCCTGCCAGCCGAACCCCTTCGCGATCGCCACGAAGTCGGGATACCGGTCGCTCGGCGAGATGCCGTCGCCCTGGCCGCAGGCTTCGGGATGATCGATGGGGCCGAGGTAGGTGTGGGCACGGTTGCCCTTGAAGAACCGGTCCTCCCACTGCACCACCATGCCGAGGTGCTGGTTGTTGAGGAGCAGCACCTTGACCGGGATGTTTTCGGTGCGGCAGGTGGCGAACTCCTGGATGTTCATCAGGATGCTGCCGTCGCCGTCGATGTCGACCACGATCGCGTCGGGACGGGCCACCTTGGCCCCCATCGCCGCCGGCAGCCCGAAGCCCATCGTGCCCAGGCCGCTCGACGACAGCCACGTCCGCGGCTCACGATAGGTGAAGAACTGGGCCGCCCACATCTGGTGCTGGCCGACACCCACCGCGATCACGGTGTCCCGCTTCGCCGTCAGCGTCGAGAGGGCGTGGATCGCCTCCTGGGCGAGAATGCCCGGATACGACGTGTCGTAGGCGAAGGGATCCTCCTTCTTCCACTCGGCGATCCGGTCGTGCCAGGCCGCGAGCGAGGCCGCCGGCGGCTCGACGATCGCATTGAGCTGGCCGAGGGCCGACTTCACGTCGGCGACGATCGGCACGTGCACGAGCTTGTTCTTGTTGATCTCCGACGGATCGATGTCGATGTGGACGATGAACCCGTGGCGGGCGAAGGCCTCGACCTTGCCGGTCACGCGGTCGTCGAACCGCACGCCCACCGCGATCAGGAGGTCGGCCTCGTCCACGGCGTAGTTGGCGTACACGCTGCCGTGCATGCCGAGCATGTCGAGCGACAGCGGGTCGTCGCCCGGAAACGCGCCGAGGCCCATGAGCGTCATGGTGACCGGAATGCCCGTCTTCCGGGCCAGCGCGCGGAGCTCCTCCGACGCGTCGGAGGCGATCACGCCGCCGCCGGCGTAGATCACCGGCTTCTTGGCCCGCTTGATCGCCGCGGCGACCTGCTGGATCTGCTCGGCCGGGGCGGCCTTCCGCTGATCGGGCTTGTAGCCGGG
>JBIIMU010000414.1:0-3120 GCA_044337845.1 Pirellulales bacterium
CTTCGCACCGGCCGCACCCTGCAGACCAGGCTTGCCGTCGAGGCCCGCCTTGCCATCCTTCCCGGGCGCTCCGGCCGGACCAGCGGGCCCACGCTCGCCCTTCGCACCGGCCGCACCCTGCAGACCAGGCTTGCCGTCGAGGCCCGCCTTGCCATCCTTCCCGGGCGCTCCGGCCGGACCAGCGGGCCCACGCTCGCCCTTCGCACCGGCCGCACCCTGCAGACCGGGCTTCCCGTCGAGACCGTTCTTGCCAGGCGCACCGGCCGGGCCCTGCAGACCAGGCTTCCCATCGACGCCGTTCTTGCCCGGCGCACCAGCCGGCCCCTGCAGTCCAGGCTTGCCGTCGAGGCCCGCCTTGCCATCCTTCCCGGGCGCACCGGCCGGGCCTTGCAGTCCAGGCTTTCCGTCGACGCCATTCTTCCCGTCAACGCCGTTCTTGCCCGGCGTACCGGCCGGTCCCTGCAGTCCAGGCTTCCCGTCGAGACCGTTCTTGCCATCCTTTCCGGGCGCGCCGGCCGGGCCTTGCAGTCCAGGCTTTCCGTCGACGCCATTCTTCCCATCGACGCCATTCTTCCCATCGACGCCGTTCTTCCCGTCAACGCCGTTCTTGCCCGGCGCACCGGCCGGCCCTGCCGTACCAGCGGGCCCCCGCTCACCGGGTTCACCCTTGGGACCCATGGGCCCGGTCGCTCCGCCGGGCCCAACCGCCCCTGCAGCGACCGAGCCACCACTGCCGAAGCCGAACGCCTCGGAGATGCTGGCAAGCAAACTGGGGGAGGCGGCATGCAGTCGCCCCACATCGTGCCACCGCGAATCCTCCGCGTCCCAGATCCAGAGCACGGCAGCCGACTCGTCGTACCAGGCATCGCCCGGTTCGGCCTTCTTCGGCAAGCTGTCCGCGTGATCGATCACTCCAAGAACACGGTGAATCGGGGGGATGGTGCGTCGCGCCACGTGAGAATCTCCTGCCATCGAGGGATGTTCGAACGAGTTGGCCCAGTCCAGGGCGGCCGTGCACGAAAGGCCCGCGAAAAACAACGCGGACCCCGCACATTCCCCAGCCGACGCAGACTGCGCAGGCAGGAGATTATCACTTCAGCGCGGGGTATCAAGTGCCTGCCGGTGCCATCGACGCCGGCGCGCGAGGCGATCACGTTTCCCGCCCCGCGACGTGGAGCCCGGCCCCAACGCCGTCGGTGCCTGTCAGCGAGCCGCGGGGGCAGGCTGGTCGCGGCGGGCCTGCGCGTAGATCGAGGTGCGGGCGGCGCTCGTGGCCACCGGCGCCGAGGCCGCCGGGGTCGTCGGGGCCGGCGGCGTGTCGGGGCTCTGGCCACGGGTCGTGGCCGCCCAGGACGCGGCCGGAGGCGGCACCGCGGCGGCGAGCGACGCGGGCGGCGCGGGACAGCCCTGCTTCACCCAGTCGAGCCACACGTGCTGCATCTGGGCCACCGTCGGCACGCCGTAGTGCTTCTGGAGCGCCGCCGACCAGTTGTCGCTGGCGAGCCCGTCGGCCACGAACGACACGTACTTGTGCCGGCCGCCCCGCTCGATCAAGTAGCGGGCCAGCGAGTAGCCCTGCGAATACAGCGGCAGGACGTCGGCGGGATACTCCTTCATCGCGAACATGTCCGGAAACGCGATCCCGCGGCCGGTCGTCAGGAACTCGAGCAGCAGCCGGTGCTGCCGGGCCCGCTCCACGGGATGCTCGACGGTCGTGCAGGCGCCCTCGTCGGCCCAGCGGGGCAGCGGACGGCGAAAGTAGCTCGCAAAAATCGTGTGCGTGATCTCGTGCGGCAGCACCGAGTCGAGGATCCGCTCCTCGCTTCCCTGGATCGTCATCGTCCAGTTGAAGACCTCGCCCCGGTCGAACACGAAGCTCGTCGCCCCGCCGGCGCCGAGGTGCGGCGCCACCTGGGCCGTGATCGGACAGGGGCGGCTCCAGCGCGGCAGCGGACTGCCGGTCCACTCGACGGCCAGGGTGTGTCGATACTGCTCCGCGGCATCGCCGATCTTGCGGGCGAGGGCCTCGGTGGGCGCCTCGATCACGAAGTTCGCCGTCCGGTACCCGGCCGCGACGGCCGTTGCCGCAGCACCGCCGAACGCCACGAAACCGACGCCCAGCGTCACGGCCGCGGCCACCCCACGGCGACCGATGCGGAACAGTCCTCTCAGCATGCGATCCTCGCCTCCATGCACCGCGTGGCACCGCGTGAACGTCCCGGGCTCCTTCCCGGGCGTGGTCGCGGGCGGCGGACGGTAGCGGCGGCCCCGGACCCCGGCCAGACCGCTTTGGACGCTTGCCGAGTCCGCCCGAACTGCCGTGGCGGGCCGCTGAATCGCTGCCCGTGCGGCCGGTCTCAGCCCGGCGGGAGCGCCTGCGTCGAGGCGTCCGCCGCCGACGCGACGGAGGCCGGGCCACCGCGGCCGAGCCCGAGCCGCGACGCCCCGGCCACGGCTCCCGCGACGAGCAGCGACCAGCCCGGCAGCGCCGGCCGCAGCCAGACGAGCCACGCGACGCCGGCGATGACCGCGGCCCACGGCCAGAACTCGCGGAGCACGCCGCGGCCATTCACGACCCGCTGCACCGACAGCCCCCATCCGAGGGCCACGGCGGCGAGCAGCGCCAGCGTGGCAACGCCGCGCGATGCGGTCGTCGGATCGACGGCCCGGGCGGCCCGAAGCGTCAGCCCCCGCTCCTCCGTGCTGATGGCGAACAGCCGCCGATCATCCGCCGGCCCCGCGGCGAAGGCCTGCTCCCACGCCGACTCCAGCGCCGGCGGCGTGCCCTCCCGGCGGCGTCGGGCGAAGGCCGCCAACCGACCGCTCTCCGGCCCCGCCACGTTCTCCAGCGCCCGGTCGAACGCGTCCGCCATGCGGAGCCGCGCCGCATCGCGGCGGCCGCCCCATCCGGCGGCATCGAGGCCGTCCGACGCCCCCACGAGCCGCAGCGGGCTCCCATCCGGCGAGTCGATCGACCAGAGCACCTCGCGGCTTCGCACCCCGTCGATCCGCGGTGGCTCGAGCAGGATCACGTCGCCGCGGTCCGGACGACCGGCCACGTCGCCGGCGAACACCACGAGCATGGTGCGGGGCCAGCGGGTGTCGTGGAGCGACACGCCC
>JBIIMU010000415.1:0-3102 GCA_044337845.1 Pirellulales bacterium
GGCCTGGGCCTCGGCCTCGACGTTTCGGGGCAGCGACAAGCGGGGCGGCGCCAACGGCGGTCGGATCCGCCTCGCGCCCCAGAAGGACTGGGCGGTCAACGAGCCGGCGAAGCTGGCGCGGGTGCTCGACGCGCTCGAGCGGGTGCAGCGGGAGTTCAACGTCGCCCAGACCGACGGCACGAAGGTGTCGCTCGCCGACCTGATCGTGCTCGGCGGTGCGGCGGCGATCGAGCAGGCGGCCCGCGACGCCGGCCACACGGTCACGGTGCCCTTCGCGCCGGGCCGCACCGACGCCACGGCCGAGATGACCGATGCCGACTCGTTCGCGGTGCTCGAGCCGCAGACCGACGGCTTTCGCAACCACGTCTCCCGCGAGATCGACCGGCCGGCCGAGGAGCTGCTCGTCGACCGGGCACAGCTGCTCACGCTGTCGGCCCCGGAGATGACGGTGCTGGTGGGCGGCCTGCGGGCGCTCGGGGCCACCACCGGCTCGGGCCCGATGGCCGCGCTCGGGGTGCTCACGAGCAAGCCCGGCACGCTCACCAACGACTTCTTCGTGAACCTCCTCGACATGGGCACCGAGTGGCGGCCGTCGCCCGTCTGTGATCAGTTCTTCGAGGGCCGCGACCGCAAGACGGGCGACGTGAGGTGGACCGCCAGCCGGGCCGATCTCATGTTCGGCTCGAACTCGCAGCTCCGGGCGATCGCCGAGGTCTATGCCGCCGACGACGCCGAGCACGCGTTCGTGGCCGACTTCGTCGCCGCCTGGACGAAGGTCATGCACCTCGACCGCTTCGACCTGCCGGCGAAAGATCGCTCGGGAGGCCCGGTCGCCGTCAGCCGGTGAACAGCGTCGCGACCCAGTAGAGGCCGCCCGAGAGCGCCATCGCCACCGGCAGCGTGAGGATCCAGGCCAGGGCGATCTCGCGGACCGTCTCCGGCTGGATGCCCGACTTGTTGGCCCACATCGTGCCCGCCACGCCGCTGGAGAGCACGTGCGTCGTGCTCACCGGCATCCCCAGCGAGTCGGCCATCGCGATCGTCGAGGCTGCGACCAGCTCGGCCGCGCCTCCCTGGGCGTAGGTGAGGTGGGTCTTGCCGATCTTCTCGCCCACGGTGACGACGATCCGCTCCCAGCCGAACATCGTGCCGATCCCGAGGCACAGCGCCACGCCCATCACCACCCACTCCGGCACGTACTCGACGGGCTTCGCGAGCTTGCCGGCGAGGCCCTTGAGCACCTTGCGGCGGTCTTCGCTGAGCCGGTCCCCAAACTCCCCCAGCAGCGCCCGCACCGAGGCGCCCAGTTCCACGAGCTGCGTGCGGAGCTTCCACCGGTCGTCGGCCGAGAGGTCGGAAAACGTCTCGCGGCCGTCGAGGCTCGACCGCACCTCCCTGACGAGGGGCAGCGGATCGAGCGTCTGGAGCACGATGTCGGCCGACGGGAAGGGGTCGAGGGCGTCGTCGACGAGGTCCGACTCGAGCACCGCCGCGGCGGCCACGCCCTCGCTGCGGGCGATCTTCTCCACCCGCGTGGTGGCGATATGCCGTTCTTTCAGTGCCGTCATCATCGTGGCGAGATCGGGCGCGGTGAGTTCCCGCTCGAGGTCGGCGGCCGCGGCCGCGGTGGCGGCGATCTCGTGGCCGGGAGTCCGCATGTTGAGCGCGAAGGCGGCCGGCACGATCCCGATCAGCACGAGCATGATCAGGCCCATCCCCTTCTGGCCGTCGTTGGAGCCGTGGGCGAAGCTCACGCCGGTGCAGGTGCCGATCAGGAGCGCCCGGATCCACCACGGCGGCGGGCGGTCGCCGTGCGGGGGCTCGTAGAGTTCCTTCGCCGGGATCAGCTTCTTCGCGAGCACGAGCAGCAGGGCGGCGAGGCCGAAGCCGATCACGGGCGAGATCAGGAGGGCCAGCCCCACTTCGCTCGCCTTGTGCCAGTTGATCCCCTTGAACGCGGAGCCCTGCTCGAGCCAGGCGTTCATCATGCCCACGCCCATGATCGAGCCGATCAGCGAGTGGGAGCTCGAGGCCGGCAGGCCCCGGTACCAGGTGGCAAAGTTCCAGATGATCGCGGCCCCGAGCAGCGAGAGCACCATGGCGAGGCCGCGGCCGGTCTTGATGTTGACGAGCAGGTCGACGGGCAGGAGATGGACGATGCTGAAGGCGACCCCGATCCCGCCCGCATGCACGCCGATGAAGTTCCAGAGGCCCGACCAGACCACGGCCGGGGTGGGCTTCAGGCTCTTGGTGTAGATGACGGTGGCCACCGCGTTGGCGGTGTCGTGGAAGCCGTTGATGCACTCGAACCCGAAGGCGACGACGAGGGCCAGCAGCAGCAGCACCACCTGCCCCGCCGAGAGCGTGGCGAACGACTCGAAAAGTTCCACGATCGGGGTCCTGGGGCAGCCGGGCGACGGCCTCCACCGTAGGGGCCGACCCGGCCGGCAACAAGCGGTTTCGGCCGGACTCATGCAAATCTCACAGACGGCGAACCGGCCCGCCGGCATCCGCGTAGACTCATGGAGCACGAGGGCCGAGCCGCGAGCCCTCGGCGAAGGAGGACCTGGCCTGATGGCGCGAGGAGACCGTCTGGAGGTCGAGCACCGGATCGTCGGTTCGACCGTCACCTACCTGCATCACGGCGTCGACATCGGCGACGGCACGGTCGTGCATGCCCGTCCGCACGAGTTCCGCAATCCGTTCGGCGGTGGCCGGGTGGTGCGGACGAGCCTGGCCGAGTTCGCCGAGGGCCGGGCGGTGCGGGTGCGAAATGAGCCGCCCGCCGAGTTTTCGCCCGACGAGATCGCGAACCGGGCCCTGGCCCACGTCGATCGCGACGGCTACGACCTCGTGATCGACAACTGCGAGCACTTCGCCACCTGGTGCGCCACGGGGCGGCGGTCGAGCCGGCAGGTCGACATCGTGATCGGCCGCGTGGCTGCGGGCGTGTCGCGGGTCGCGGCGGCGGTGTCGGCGCGGGCGGCGGTCGGCGCGGCGGAGCGGGTGGCCGTCCGCACCGTGCTCGGCACGAGCGTCCGCATCGGCCTGAAGACCATGCTGCCCGCGGCGATCGTGGGCGAGGCCGCGTCGCTCGCCGCC
>JBIIMU010000505.1:0-3095 GCA_044337845.1 Pirellulales bacterium
GAACACCTTGTGGTGCCAGTGGATCGCGCCACGTAAAGCGTCTGGGTCCAATCCCCAACCGTGTTTATCGTTGTCGCGGAGAGCGACAGTTTCTGAGGGCTCCAGATAAGCCAATTCCTGATCTGTCCAAAGCCCGATGTCGTGATAAACGAACGCAGTTTCCACCATCTGTTCGTGTTCGGGCGCGTTGTCCAGAAAGTGCATCGCGTATGTGATGCAACGGTACACGTGGTTTCGATAGCCATCATAGTCGTGGCCAATCAGAGTTCGGTACGGTGCGAACAACTCTTCAACACGGGGCCGCTCAATCTTGATGAGGATATCAGGCAAGGTATGTCTGCTTTCTTGTCCTAAAGTCCGGCTTTATTGCGAACGGCCGCAATCAGTGGCTCGCGATTCACCCAAGGACAACCGCCGTCCCGCTCACCGACACCATGAGCATGCCGTTGTTCTGCCCGAGCACTTCGTAATCGATATCAATCCCCACGACGGCATTGGCCCCCATTTCCATCGCTCGATCTGTGAGCTCCTGCATAGCGATATCACGGGCCCGCTGCAGTTCTCGTTCATACGTGGCAGAACGACCGCCCACGAGATCACGAATGCCAGCGAAGAGATCCTTGAGGATGTTCGCTCCCAAAATCGCTTCTCCAGCAACGACACCGAGGTATCGCTCGATTTTTTGGCCGTCGACTGAAGGTGTCGTCGTGAGAAGCATTGAGTGGCTCCTGCCTGTGTGGTCGTCGATCCGGGGGCCAAACGCGATCCAGCATACTGCATAGGCCTGCCGCTCTCGCTCGCTCGCGAACGCAGCCGAACGACTCTTTTCGTACGCCCACCCGCCTCTCTGGCCGGGGGGTTTTTTTGTGTCCCTGTGTTTCCCTGTCCGTGTTCCATCCCCTTTCCTCTGGAGGCAAAGTCTATATGTCCGACATCGAACTGATCGACGCCGTGGCCCAGAAGACCGGCGAGGATTCCCACGAGATTCGGCGCCGCGGCTTCACGCTGACCGGCCCTGCTGACCAGCTCGAAGATTCCCCGCGACCCCAGCAAGCGACGGGCGGGGAGTGCGGTGGAGGTGCCCAAGCCTCGCCCACCCACGCCCGTCGCTTTTTCACTCAACGTTTCAGGGCCAAGACCAACACGCCAGCACCGACCATGAGGATGCCCAACCATTCCCGAACCGAGGGCCGCTCATGAAGAAAGAGCACGGCGAAGACGGCCACGAGCACAACGCTGAGTTTGTCGACCGGGGCCACCTTGGAAGCCTCCCCCACCTTCAACGCCCGGAAGTAGCAGACCCACGATGCCCCGGTAGCGAGCCCTGAGAGCAGCAGGAACAGCAGCGTCTTGCTCGGAAGCGTCAGCGGATTCGTCCACTTGCCTGTACCCGCCACGAAGGCCGCCAAGACCACCGCGATGATGCCCGTCCGAACCAATGTCGCCAAATCGGAATCAATCCCCGTGAGGCCGATCTTCGCGAACACGGCGGTCAGGGCTGCGAACACGGCTGACAGCAACGCCCAGGAAAACCATGTCCCGCTCGCTTCCATCACATCAGCCTCCCGAGTGCAGCCAGAGCGGCAGGCAGCATATCCCGTGCGTTTCATTGCGGCGAGGAAATCACCGCCGCCGCTCTGGCCCCTTCGAGGATGTCGGGTGCGGAAGGTGGTGCGGGTTGATCGAGGCGGTCGAAAAAACACCGCGGGGAGCAGGCCCGTGATGGCGACCTGTTCCCCTCGTGATGTCGCTGCGATGGATCGCTTGCGTCAGGCTTGCTTGCAACGCCGGAGCGCTCGCCACGCCACGCAGGCGAGCCCACCCGCTCCCATCACCCACATCGACGGCTCGGGCACGGCTACCGGACTTGCGAGCCGAAAGCCGGTGATGGCGTCCTCGTACGACGGATCGAACGTGACCCGGAAGGAGGACGACAACGCGGACGCCTGAGTGGTCCAGTCGCCCCCGCGGAGCCCGCGGGACGAACCGGCCGCGCCGTCAAGATCGTTCCACTGAAACACGCTGCCGCTTTGGTCGAACGTGCCGTAGAAACTCGCACTGTTCGTGAACGCGCCCACGTCCGTCAGATAGTTCTGATTGGGGTCGAGGTCGCCCCCAACCTGCGTCACGGAATAGATGCCGCCGGCCTTGTAGTTTGCCTGATTCGGCCCGCTCCCGACGATGTTCCCCGGATCGGCGTTGCTCTGCGTGGCGTACTTTGAGTAGCCGCCCGAGCCCGAGTTGAGCACCGGGCTGTAGTAGGCTGCCTTGTACCACTCGTTCTCGGTCGGGATGAAGAACGTCGGAGGAGCACTCGTATTCGGATTCGTGATGTTCTTGGCCGGAGCAAGGCCGCCGCTGTCCACCCCGACCAATGGGTAGGCCCCGTCCTCCGTGGTCGCGCTCGTCTGGGCTCCCGTCGGCTGGCCGTTTGCCATCCAGTTGGCAAAGCGGGCCGAATGCCACCAGGTCACGTACGTGATCGGGCGGTTGGCGCTATCGCCGCCGTTGTTGATCACGCTGTAGGTGTATGAACCAGCCGAGCCCGTCCGCGAAATCCCGGCCACGGCCCGGTCGGTTGCCATGCTCGTGCTGTAGAGGGAGTGCGTGTCGGCCTGGGCCACGGCATTCAGAAACGCCGTGTACTGACCGATCGTCACGTCGTACTTGCCGATCTGGTAGTCGTACGCCACGCCGCCGTAGATGCCTCCAGTCGCCGGGTCATTTCCGTTGCCGGCGTTTCCTACCGGCACGCGTTCATAGGTGATGGCATGGGCATTCGGCAGCGCAAGACTGACGAGCGTCACGGCGACCAGAACAGAGGCCGGAGGGCGGCGAAGCGGGTTCACAGCAATGACTCCGAGTGCAGGGCGTTGATCTCGAGCCCCCACGGCCATCGCGATCGGCACACAAGCCCTGCAGGCAATCTCGGCGTGATTCAGGCGACTGTGATTCGCCGTCCCAGATCCAGCACCACCGGCAGAAGAAGGCCGGTCAGATTGCCGTCAGCGGTCGATTGCTCGTCGCGACGGTGGTGGGTGCTGACAGTAGCGGTCCGAGGGGATGCAAAACCTGAGGGCGGGAGTAGACCCCCG
>JBIIMU010000038.1:0-11832 GCA_044337845.1 Pirellulales bacterium
CCGCCCGCGGTGGAACCGTTGCCGTACCAGGTGTAGGGCACGGAGGGCGTGAAGAACGCGTCGAGGCCAAGACCGTCGCCAGAGAGCGCCAGCGAGAACGTGCCGCCGAGGGTTGCGTTGGTGAAGCCCGGCGAGGCCCCGGTCGGCAACGTGGTGAGTGCGAAGTTGGCCGGGTCGAAGCCCGTGATCGTGGAGGCCGAGGTCAGAATCCGCCAGGAGCCCGCAAGCGACCAATCGAAGTTCTGTGCTTCGCCGTTCGTGCCGGTCGCCGACAGCGACCAGAGGTTGACGTGGAACGGGCTCGCGGAAGAGAGTCCTGAGAACGATACCGCATCGGTCGAGATCAGGCCCCAGCCCGTGCCCGCGGTGCCTGTGGCATCGAGCATCTGCCAGTCGTAGCTCCCGCCGGCAGCGAGCGTAAGGCCGCCGGTCACCGTGAGCGGGCCCGTGCCCGCCGCCGGGATCACGGTCGCGCTGCCGCCGACCGTCAGGCCGCCGACGACCGCTCCGGCCCCCGCGAGCACCTGCGCCCCTGGAATCGTGTAGCCGCCGGTCACGGCCGAGGCGTCGAAGACTGCGTTGGCCGCCAGGCTGATGGTGCTCGACGAAGCGATCGAGCCCGCCGCTCCGAGCGCCAGCGTGCCGGCAGAGATCCGGGTCGGGCCCGTGTAGGTGTTGTTGGCCGAGAGAGTGAGCGTGCCGGCGCCGGTCTTCGTCAGGCCGGCCGTTCCAGCCGTGCCAGTGATTCCGCCGGCGAACGTGGTCGAGGTCGCATCGCCGACCGACAGCGTCTTGCGGCCGAGCGTGACAACCGATCCGGTCGAACCCGAGAGCGCACCGATCGACAGATTCGACGCCGTGATCCCGGCGATGTCAAACGTCGCTCCGCTGGCGGCGAGGTTGACCGTCCCCGTGGTCGCAAGCGCCCCCGCCTGGGCCACCGCCAGCGTGCCGGTGTTGATCGTGGTATTGCCCGTGTAGGTGTTGGCACCGCGGAGGACGACACGACCCGAGCTGCCGGTGCCGATCTTCACGAGCCCGCCCGCCCCAGAGAACACGCCGTCGAGAAAGACGTTACCGACGGCGTTGGTTCCGTTCTGCGTGGTGTTGAGAGTGAGGTCTCCGGCAAGGGAGGCACCCGTCGAGATCGTCAGCGCGGCCGTAGTCTGGTCGTCGCTGTTCAGGACCAATACTCCCGACGTGGGGAGCGTCACGTTGGTGTATGTCTGGGCTCCGCCGGTTTGTCGGGCAGTCAACCCCGCGCCATTGTCGAGCGTGACGGCGTTGGTCACCGATCCGGTAGTCATGCTCTGGCTTGTCAGCTTGACGCCGCTACGCACCCTCACACTGCCGGTGCCGAGGGCATTGGTGCCCTCGAAGAAGGCCCTGACGCCGCTATTCGCAGCGAAATCCCAGTTGACGTTCGTTGCAGTTCCCGACGTGTTTTGCAGGATTACGGCGCTGGCGCCGGTCGCGGTGGCGGTATTGCCCGACCCGGTGAGCCGCGAGGCGATGGTCAGGGCACCGCCGTTGGCGCTGATCGTACCGCCGCCAGATCCGATCGTGATGCCGCGGGCCCCGTCCATGGTGACGGCCGCACTTGTTCGAAGAGTGGCCCCATTCGAAATCGTGATCCGGTCGGTCGCAAACGTGCCTACGGCACCGAGATTGCGGTCTTGGCTGACCTGGAGGGTTCCCGAAGTGATTGCCAGCCTGGTCGTGAAATTATTGGTGCCAGCCAGCACTAATGTTCCAACACCGTCTTTAATGATGGAGGGCGTTGTGCCGCTGGCAGCAAGCACTGCCGAAATCGTCGCCGAGGCTCCGGTGCCGAGGGCGTTTACGGTAATCGTCGCACTGTTCGTGCCGTTATTCATCGTCATCGTGGAGCCGGTCACGCCAGCCACGATCCAACTCGCCGCCGATGACGTGTCGGCGTCGCCGAAGATGAAGCTTCCAAGGGATCGACTGGTGTCGAGCGTGACGGTGCGAGGAGCCGTGATGTTGTTGGCAAACGTGGCGGTACCACTCACGCCACCCGCGATCGTGTTGTTTAGCCAGTTGGTGTTGAGGCTCCACAGGCCGCTGGCATCGACGTTCCAACTGCCGGGGGTCTGTGCCAGGGCGTCGCTGCAGGTCGCCAGGCCCACCAGAGCCACAGCCATGCTGACGGCGGGCAAGAGCGATGGCATGGCTACACGGAGCGACGTGAAGGGCATCGATGTTCGCATGGTGGTCCACCTTGTCGAAGGGCTTCGGGACTGAACCGAGAGAAGAGAAGTCGAACGAGCCGCGGAGTTCAGCGGTCGAGTGGTTGCGCGATGCTCGCCCAGGTCGGGCCGATCCGCAGGTCGCCGACCGCTTTCCGCCCGCCGCCAACGAATTCGATCGACAGTTTCTCCAGCCGCATGTCGCTCGTGACGTTCTCGCTCACGAGCGTCCATTCGGTCGGCTCCGCAGACTGTTCGAGGCGATCCGCCGCCATCAGGCTCACCAGGACCTGATCGGGCTTGGAGCGACCGGCGACGATCTTCGCGACGACGGCATACGTCTGATCCGCAGCCAAGGGCAGCGAGGCCCGGGTCAGCGTGTCTCCCAGCCGGAGAATCGCCGAAGCGTCCTTGCGGATCGCAACCTGGATCAACGCGTTTTGGTCGATCTCCTCCTGGGTCGTCAGGCCGCGCGACCGCAGCACGACCATGATCCGGTTTTCATTCTTCGCCCCCGCGGGGCCGCGTCGGAAAAGAAACCGCAGGTACCAGATGCCGTCCTCCGACAGGTCGATCGCCTCATTGAAGCGGCGGTGGGCGGCCGCGCCGCTCTCGGACGTCCGCTTGCCGGTCCCGTCGTGAACCAGCGCCGAGGAGCCCTCGCCGGCAAGTCCCGGCGATTCCACCGACAAATCCCCGCGCCGCGACTCCCATTCGCCAGCCCATCCCGAGCCCGACTTCAGGCCGTGAATCTGGCCGGTTTCATGTCGGAAGTCATCCACTGTCAAGGCCCGACTTCGCTTCGGGTCTGTCTGTGGCTCGTGGGCGGTCGGTGCCTCGTCGAGCGAGCGAGACGCGAGGGAACGGTCCAGCGGAATCGACTCCGCCTCGGCGGCGTCGGCGGTGTACCGTCGGCCGGCCCCGGCTTCGATCAGTTCTCGTCCGGCAGCATCTTCTCGGCCGGCCTGGGTCCGCCGCACGGCGCCTTCGGCCACGTGAACTTCCTCGCCGTCCGCATCGACGACTACGGCATACCGGGTACCCAGGTTCTTGAGGGCCGAGTGGGGAGTGGTGATCTCGATCGATTCGCACGTCTGATCGCCTCGAAAGACGAACGTCGCCCGGTCGATGGCGATCGCCCGCCGCGACTGGATGGTGAATCGGGATCCCCCGTCGAACAGGATCTCGGCGCCGCCGTCGAACTGCACGCTCACGGCCCCGGCATCGACGGTGCAGTGGCCGGCGGCGAGTCGCGCCCCCTCTCGCACCACGTCTCCGTTGACGATCGAGTTGGAACTGGCCGACACGATCGTGGCCACGTAGCCGGCAGTCGTGACGCTGCCGAGTTCCGAGTCCTGGGCCTCGCCGACCACCCGTCGGCCCTCGGGCTGGCCGGGCGACATGACCAGCCAGGCTCCGAGGAGCGATGCCGCCATCAGCGTCGCCACGACCGCGATCCACGGCAGCCGCGAAGCCCGCCGGGAGAACTCGGGCAGTTGCCCGCCGGCGAGGGCCGCATGCATGTCGACATAGCGCACGTAGAACCTGCGCGCTTCGGGGTCGGCCGCGAGCAGGCGGGCCAGCTCGGCGACCTGCGCCGCCGTGGCCGAGTCGTCCACCACCGCCGAGAGCAGGCCATGCAGGGAATCCCGTTCTAGCCGATTCATGCCTGTCCCCCCAGGACGACGGAGCGATCGATGCAGTCGAAGAGCAGCCGTCGGACCCGTTCGAGATTGCGAAACATCGTCCGGCGACTCTGGGAGAAGGCGGTCGCGATCTGATCGGTCGGAGTGCGATCGACGTAGCGAGCTTGAATCAGCCTCCGGTCGCGATCGGTGAGTTTGCCGAGGCACCGCTCCAGGGCGGCCAGGCGCTCGGCCAGCACCGGTTCCTCTTCCTCGCGGGCTATCGCCAGCAGTTCGAGCACCTCGGTCGGCAGGCGCACCGTCCGCCGGGGGCGTTGCTGTTCGCGGAACTTCAGGACCTTCAGGTAGGCAAATCCGCAGGCCCACGGCAGGAAGGGCCGCGTGCGGTCGTATTCGCCGAACTTTCGCGAGATCGACACGCACACTTCCTGCAGGACATCCTTGGTGTCTTCCTCGTTGGGGAGGAGCGTGTACACGTAGCGCCGCAGGTGGTCGTAGTTGGCCGTGATCAGGCTGATGAACAGGTCGCTGTCGGCGTCGGAAGACTGAGTCATCGCTCCCTCCTTAGGAGGGGATTTGGTCCGGGCGAACCCCGTGATTGTTCCGATCGGCTGCCGGTTCGTGCCATGCGACGCCCCGGCCCCCGCGTTCGCGTTCCACGCGTCGAGACGCCCTCCAGACGCCCACCAGACGGCACGGGTGCACCGCCACCGCTCGCGGCCCAGATGCTACGCTACGCGGCCTTCTGGGCTCCGTCTCCTTCCCGCCGCAAGGACGCCCCCGTGACCGCCCCCCGCCCCGCTCCGGAACTCGTCCGCACCAAGGTCGTCGCCACGCTCGGACCCGCCTCGCGGTCGGAAGAGGCGATCCGCGGCCTCGTCGAGGCGGGCGTCGACGTGTTCCGACTCAATATGGCCCACGGCTCGATCCCCGAGCACCAGGAATCCCTGGAGCGGATCCGCCGGGTGTCGGACGAACTCGCCCGGCCCGTGGGCGTGCTCGCCGACCTCGCGGGCCCGAAGATCCGGCTCGGCGAACTCCCCGGCGGGGCGGTCGAGGTCGCCGAGGGAGATCGCCTGCGGTTCGTGCGGGGCACCGAGGCCCGCGGGGCCGGGGAGTTCACCGTCACCTACGAGCCCCTGATCGACGAGCTCGGCGTGGGCGACCCCGTGATGATCGCCGACGGCACGATCAGCCTCGTCGTCGAGGAGAAGAATGCCGGCCACGTCACCTGCCGCGTCGTCCAGGGGGGCACCATCCGCAGCCGCCAGGGCGTGAACCTGCCCGGCGTGAAGCTCTCCGTGGCGGCGATGAGCCCCGCCGACTGGCAGCACGCCGAGTGGGCGGCCTCGATGGGCATCGACTTCGTGAGCCTGTCGTTCGTGCGGAGCGCGGTCGAGGTGAAGCTGCTCAAGGAGCTGCTGCGGACGCGCGGCTCGCAGGCGCGGGTGGTCGCCAAGATCGAGAAGCGGGAGGCGATCGAGAATCTCGAGTCGATCGTCGATGCCGCCGACGCCGTGATGGTGGCCCGCGGCGACCTCGGCGTGGAGACCGACGTGGCCAGCGTGCCGATGGTCCAGAAGCGGATCATCCGCGCCTGCCAGCGGTATCAGAAGCCGGTGATCGTGGCCACGCAGATGCTCGACAGCATGCAGCACGCCCGCCGGCCCACGCGGGCCGAGGCCACCGACGTGGCCAATGCCATCCTCGACGGGGCCGACGCCTGCATGCTCTCCGGCGAGACGGCGATCGGCGAGCATCCGCGGCGGGTGGTCGAGATGATGCGCCGGATCGCCCGCGAGACCGAGAAGCAGTATCTCGCCGACCGCTGGCACTACCTGGAGGGCCGGTTCCTCGCCGAGAAGGGCTCGGCCGGCGTGCCCGTGCAGGAGTTTCTCCCGGCGCCGGAGTTTCTCGTCGAGGGGCTGCACCCGATCACGCAGGCCGTGGTGGATGGCGCCAGCCGGATCGCGGGCGAACTCGACGCCCGGCTGTTCGTGGTGGCCAGCCGCTCCGGCCTCACCGCGATCGCCCGCTCCAAGCGGCGCGGGGCCGTGCCCACCGTCGGCCTCTCCGACAACCCCGCCGCGCTCCGCCAGATGGCCCTCTACTGGGGCGTGACGCCGCTGGCCATGGAGGTCACCCACGACGTCGGCGTGCTCCTCGATCGGGTCACGGCCTGGGGGCTCGCCGAGGGGCGGCTGCAGCGTGGCGACCGGATTTTGCTGGTGGCGGGTTCCGGTTTCGGAACCGGCGGGCACAATATGGCCCTCGTTCACGAGGTATGACATGAAAAAGAAATGCGTGCTCGCCTATTCGGGCGGGCTGGATACGTCGGTGATCCTCGGCTGGCTGATCGACCAGGGCTACGAGGTGGTGGCGGTGTACGTCGATCTCGGGCAGCCGTGCGAGGACCGCGAGGCGATCCTCAAGAAGGCGCGGGACTGCGGCGCGGTGAAGGCCGAGATCGTCGATGTCCGCGAGGAGCTCTGCCGCGACTTCGCCTTCCCGGTGATGCAGTGGCAGGCCCGCTACGAGGGCACCTATCTGCTCGGCACCTCGATCGCGCGGCCGCTGATCGGCAAGATCTGCGTCGACGTCTGCCACCGCGAGGGGGCCACGGTCTACGCCCACGGCGCCACCGGCAAGGGCAACGACCAGTGCCGCTTCCAGCTCGCCGCCGAGGCGATCGACCCGCGGATCACCGTGCTCGCCCCCTGGCGGATGGCGGAGTTCCGCAGCCTGTTTCCCGGACGCAAGGAGCTGATCGAGTTCTGCGAGGCCCGAGACATTCCCGTGAAGGCCTCGAAGGACAAGCCCTACAGCTCCGACGAGAACTGCCTGCACACCAGCTACGAGGCCGGCCTCCTCGAGGAGCTCACCACCGACGGCTTCAACCTCGTCGACTTCGGGATGACGGTGTCGCCGCAGCAGGCCCCCGACTGGCCGGAGACGGTGCGGATCGACTTCGAGTCGGGCGTGCCGGTGAAGGTCAACGGCAAGGCGCTCAAGCCCCACGAGCTCGTGCTCGCCCTCAACGAGATCGGCGGCCGCAACGGCGTCGGCCGCACCGACATCGTGGAGAACCGGCTCGTCGGCATGAAGAGCCGCGGCGTCTACGAGGCGCCGGGCATGACGCTCCTCTACGAGGCGCACCGGCTCGTGGAGCAGCTCACGCTCGACCGCGACCTCGTCCACCTCCGCGATCGGCTCTCCCCGGAGGTGGCGGAGATGGTGTATTACGGCTTCTGGTACTGCGCGAAGATGGACGCGCTGCTCGCCTTCATCCGCGAGGCCCAGAAGCCGGTGACCGGCACGGTGGAGCTCAACCTCTACAAGGGCAACGTGCTCGTGAAGAGCCGGACGAGCCCCTTGAGCCTCTACGACGAGGCGATCGCGTCGATGGAGGGGGGCGGGTCCTACGACCAGACCGACGCCGAGGGCTTCCTGCGGATCGTGGGCCTGCCGCTCCGCGTGCAGGGCCGCGTCAGGCCACGGGCGTGATCGGCCTCCTGCTGCGGCTCGACGCGCGGCGGCCCGCCTCGTGGATCGCCGCGGTCGCGGCCTTCGCCGTGGGCGTCGGGATCCTCGACCGCCCGACCCCGCTGTGGGTGGCGGCGGCCTGCGGGAGCCTGCTCGCGATCGCGGCCCTGGGCTTCCCGGCGCGACTCGCGGCGGTGCCCGGCCTCGCGGGCCGCCGGGCGGTCGCGCGGGTCGCGTGGCCGGTGCTCGGGCTCGGGGCCGCGGCGCTCGTCTCGGGCCGCGCAACCGTCGGCACCGTTCTCCCCGCGGTCACCGCCGCCGCCGCCCTGGTGGTCGGCCTGGCCGCTTCGCTGGCCATCGCGCTGCCGGCCACACGACGCTGGCGGCAGGGGCTCGCCTTCGGAAGCCGCGACGACGGCGCCTCGACCGGCTGGGTCGACGCCGCGGCGATGCTCTCGGTGCTCGCCGCCATGGCGGTGTGCTACTTCCTGGCGCCGCAGGCGGCTGGCTGGTATGCGGTGGTCGCGGGTGCCTGGTTCGTCGGGGCCGTTGTGCCGCGGGCGATGCCCGACGGCGTCGATGCCGAGGCCCGGCGGACGCTCTTGGCCACCGCGGCCGGCGGGCCGCTGCTCCCCGGAGCGCCACTCCACGCCGCGCGGGTGCTCGCCACCGGCGTCGCGATTCTCGGCTGGCCGGCGATGGTGGCCGGGTTGCTCTGGTCGGGTGCCGCCTGGGCGGCGTCGGGGCCGGCGGCCGCGGTGGCGTTGCTCGTGGTGCTCGCGGGCGTCAGCGGGGCGTCGGCATGCCTGCAGCGCGTGCCCGGCGACACGCCGCTGGCGCTCGCCGCCGGCACGCTCGGCACGTTCCTTGCCTGGTTCGCCCAGGCTCTGTAGCCGACCTGGGCGGCGTGCGACACCGCCCGCGGTTTGGCGTTGTCGCTGGCCGGCGTTCCTGCGACACTCCGCCAGATCCCGCAGCCTCGCTGGTCGCCGCCGTCGCGGGGCCGCCCGGGCACATGGAGTCGAGAAAGTGTTCGCGGTCGCACGATAACTCCATGCGTGTCGATTGCGAGGATCCTGCCAGCCCCATCGAGGAGTCGTGCCGTGCCAGGTTGTCTCATCGTTCGCCGCGCGTCGGTCGGCCTCTCTGTCGCGGTCGTGGCGGCGCTCTTCGTGCCCGCGGCGTCGGCGGCCGGCTTCCCGGCCAGTGAGACGATCTTCCCGGCCACGACCCGCGCCTGGATCAGCATCGCCGACTTCCGGGGGATGCAGCAGCGGTTCAAGTCGTCGCCCTACGGCCAGCTCGTCGCCGACCCGGCCATGAAGACGTTCGTGGAGCACGTCCGCGAGCAGATTTCGCAGAACGGCAAGCAGCGGCTCGCCAAGCTCGGGCTGACGCTCGAAGACCTCGAGAAGATCCCCGGAGGCGAACTCGCCGCCGGGGCCATCGAGGTCGAGGGCGGCCGGCTGGCCACCGTCTTGCTCGTCGACACCACCGGCCACGAGGCCGAGGCCGCCGCGCTCGTGGAGCGGATCACCTCGCGGTTGCTCGAGCGGAAGGCCGCCAAGATCACCGTGGCCAACGCCCCGCCCCAGCTCACGGTGTACGAGCTGCCCCCCGATCCCAACGACATCCGCTCCGACGTGGCGGCGCGGACGCGGCGGGTGGCGTTTGCCGTGGCCCCGCAGGCCCTGATCGTCGGCGACGACGCCGCGCAGGTCGGCCAGGCACTCTCCGTGCTGGCGAAGGGACGGCAGGACAGCCTGGCGACCGTCGAGTCGTACAAGGCGATCGTGGAGCAGTGCGGCAGCCAGGTGCCGGCCACCGCCGCGCCGATCCGCTGGTTCGTCGATCCGCTCGAGTTCGCCGCCGCCTACCAGGCCACCAACCCGCCGCGGGAGAAGAAGAAGGGCCCCGACTACGTCGCGATCCTCGGCCGCCAGGGCTTCGACGCCGTGAAGGGGGCGGGCGGGCTGCTCGTGCTCGACGAGGCCCCGCACGCGCTGCGGCACCACACGCTCGTCTACGCGCCGCCGCTGCCCGGTCGCGATCCCGACTCGGTGGAGCGGTTCGGCCTCGCCGCCCGGATGCTCCGCTTCCCGAACGCGGCCGGCGTCGTGCCGCCGGCATGGGTGCCCCGCGACGTGGGTGGCTGGGCGGCGCTCCAGTGGGACGTGCAGACCGCCTTCGGCTCGGCTGAATCCCTCGTCGACGAGATCGTCGGCGACAAGGGCGTGTTCGACGACGTGATCGCGTCGCTCAAGGAGGATCCCGACGGTCCCCAGGTCGACATCGAGAAGGACCTCGTCGCCTGCCTCGGCAAGCGGGTGAGCGTGATCACCGATCACGTGCAGCCGGTCGGCACCGACTGCGAGCGGATCGTGATCGCCATGGAAGCGGTCGACGAGGCCCGGGTGGCCGCCACGGTCGCGAAGGTGATGGATGCCGACAGCGACATGCGGAAGATCGACCTCGCCGGACACGTCGCGTGGGAACTGGTCGACCATTCGATGGCCATCCCGAGTCTCGAAGTGGAGACTCCGGGCGGTGCCGTGGCCCACGCCGACGAGGATCCCAACGACGAGGCGCACCGCCGCCGCCAGCGGCTTCGCGAAAAGGAGGAGCGTCTGCTGCCGCACTCGACCGTGGCGGTCGCGAAGGGGCACCTGCTGATCGCCTCGCATCGCGACATCCTCGAGCGGGTGCTCACCGCGGAGGGCGACGCGGCCGGTCTCGCCACCGCCGGCGACTTCGCGGCCATCCAGGCGGAGCTCGGCAAGTACGTGCCCGCCGCCGCGGCGGCCCGGGGCTTCGGCCGCGAAGAGGCGGCGATCCGCCCCACGTACGAACTGCTCCGCCAGGGCGACATGCCGAAGTCGAAGAGCCTCTTCGGCCAGCTGCTCAACGACATGCTGGGCGACGGCAAGCCCGGCACGGTCCGCGCCCAGAAGATCGACGGCAGCACGCTGCCCGAGTTCGACGTCGTCCGCCGCTACTTCGGCACCACCGGCGTGGTGATGGAGACGAAGTCGCAGGGGTGGTACATCGTCGGCCTCGTGCTGCCGCGGTCGGCCGACCAGGAAGTCGCCCGGAATCCGGCCGAGCCGGCCACCAGCCGCTGACCGTCCCGCGTCAGTTCGCCCGGCCGCGTTCCGAGTCGATCACCGCCCAGAACGGGTGCTGCCGGTCGCCGCGGAGCCGCAGGTCTTCGAGCATCACGGCCGCATCGGGGTTGGGGAGGCCGTCGAAGGCCTCGCGGCCGTCGATCGTGACCCGCAGCGGCCGCGCGAAGTCCACGATCTCCGGCGTGAGCCAGACGCGAACCCGCTCGGCGCCGCAGCGCACGGTGATCGCGTTGGTCGGCTTGGCCTCGGCCTCGACCGCGAGCGGTCGCACGCCGGCCGCGGGGGGCCACTGCTCCGGGAGGACGACGGTGCGCGGCGGCGCGGCCTCGAACTCGAGCCACCAGAAGAGCCGATCCCAGGGCCGCATCGACACCGCCTCGATCGCCCGCGGGAACGCGGTCCGTCGCTTCCGCGACATCCAGTCCACGATCCGCAGCAGGTCGTCGGAGAAGTGCTCGTGGCCCCGGCCGCGGTACTCGACGTAGGTGGCGTCGAACCCGTGGAAGAAGTAGCGGTCGAGCTCGGCGGCGTTGCGCTGCAGGCACGCGCGGTCGAGCTCGCCGCCGACGACGTAGATCGGCAGGCTGCGGCCGTTCCGCCAGTAGTGCGTCACGTAGCGATCGGCCGTGGGCGAGACGAGCACCATGCCGGCCCAGAGATCCGGATGGGCGAGGCCGACGTCCCAGGCGGCGTCGGCACCGAGGGAGTGCCCCGAAAGGAACACGCGGTCGGTGTCGATCGGGAATCGCCGCAGCGCCTCGCGGAGCGACGCGAGCACGGCGGCGTGCTCGCGGGGCGTGAAGGCGTAGGCCCGCTGGCCCTCCGCCAGCCACGCCGGCGCCACGACCACCACCCCGTGCCGCGTGGCCTGCCCCAGCCGCGTCCCGTCGGGGCCGGGCACGCCGGCCCACCACTCGATCTGGTTGAGCGGCGTGGACCACGCCGAGTGGAGCGTGACCACGGCCGGGTAGCGGCGGAGCGGGTCGTATTCGGGCGGCAGCTGCACGAGGCACGGCATCGAGCCGCCCGACGGGAGTGGCACCGCGAGCTCGAACAGCCCCGGCCCCTGCGCCGGCGGCGGCTCCAGGGGCGGCCGCATCGCGGCCGCGAGCGCCGCGATCGTGGCCGGGTCGCCCGCCTCCTCGTCGCGGAGGGCCCGGGCGGCGGCCTGCCGCTCCGGCTCGTCGCCGGCGAGGTAGCGGCGGAGGTGATCCCGGGCCCGCGCCGCGGAAACGGCCAGCTTGAGGTTGTCGGTGGCCGCCGCCGCCCCGGCCAGCCAGCCGCTGACGGCGATCGCCACCGCGCGGTCGGCCGACACCGAGGGATCGGTGCCCACGCGGTCGAAGGTGGCGAGCCGGTCGAGTGATC
>JBIIMU010000416.1:0-3066 GCA_044337845.1 Pirellulales bacterium
CTGGTACGACCTCGCCCGCGTCGGCGGCAAACGGCTGCAGGAGGACCGTGCCCTGCAGATGGCGGCGGCGCTCGCCTTCCACACGCTCTTCGCCCTGATGCCGCTGGCGATCGTCAGCACGGCGCTCTTCAAGGGCATGCAGGGCATCGACCAGCTGCAGTCGATGGTCCACCAGCTGGTGCGCTCCGCCGGCCTCGACGACCTCCGCATCATGCCGGCCGACGCGTCCGGCGATCAGGGCATGTCGGTCGGCACGTGGCTCGAGGAGATGATCAGCCGGTTCGGCACGATCGACCTGGAGACGCTCGGGCTCGTCGGCCTCGCCGGCATGATCTACGCCTCGGTGGCCATGCTCGTGACGGTCGAAGACTGCTTCAACACGATCTACCGGGCGCCGCAGGGCCGGTCGTGGCTGCGGCGGATGCCGATCTACTGGACCGTGCTCACGGTGGGCCCGATCGGCATCGCGCTGCTGCTCGTGGTGGACGGCCACGTGGGCCGCTGGATCGCCTCGGTCGAGGCGCGGGCGGGATTGATCCACGTCCTCGGCATCATCTGGAGCGTGGGGATCATCACCGTGATGCTCTTGGGCACGTTCGTGCTGCTGCCCAACACGCACGTGTCGTGGCGGTCGGCGATCGGCGGGGCGCTGGTGTCGGCCGTGCTGCTGCACATCGGAAAGGTCGGGCTCGCGGCCTACGTGAACAACGCTTTCTCCTTCAGCCATCTCTACGGCCCCCTCGGCTTCGTGCCGGTGCTCATGCTGTGGACCTACGCGATGTGGATCTGCATCCTGTTCGGCGTCGAGGTGGCCGCGCTCGTGCAGCGGCTCGGCGGCCGCCATGAGCTCGAAGAGATGGACCGGATCCGGCCGCGGTCGGCCCTGCTCGACGCGTCGTCGGTGCTGCTCCTGATGGAGGTGGTGGCGGAGGGCTTCGAGGCCGGACGCGCGGTGCCGCTCGGCACGCTCGTCGAGGAGACGGGGCTCCCCGAGCCCGTGGCCGTGGAGGTGCTCGACAAGCTCGCCGCCGAGGGCTTCGTGCACGAGGTGGCCGGCGCGGAGCCCGCCTACGCCCTGGCCCGTCCGCCGGAGGCGATCTCGGCCGAGAGCCTCGTCGAGTTCGGCCACGGCCTGCTGCACGACCGCCGGGGCCGCCGCCGGTCGGCCGCCGTGGAGGCCTTCCGCCGCTCCCAGCGGGAGCTCGCCGGCCGCACGTCGCTCGCGGCCCTGACGGGGCGGGCGGCGGGATGACGCCGCGACCACCCGCCCGCGGCGGCGGGTTTTTGCCGTAGGAGACGGCCCGGCGAGGCCGCTATCCTTCCGCCCCTCCACCCCTGCTCGGAGGCGACGGTCACTTCATGGGCGGCATCTCGCGGATTTGTCTCGGGTTGATCCTGATCGGCGTCGCCGGCATCGCGTCGGCCCGCGAGTACGTGGTCCGGGGCGTCGACGACCCGCGGCCCGACCTCCTCGCCCGGTCGCTGACCGCCGACGACGGCCTGCTCCTGCTCACCAGCCCGCTCACCACGCGCAAGGCCTACCTCGCCGCGGTCTCCGACAAGACCGTGCTGGCCCTCCAGCACGCCGGCTACCCCGAGGCCCGGGCCGGCGCCACGATCGAAGCCGGCGCCGACGGCGAGCGGGTCGTGGTCGACGTGACGCCCGGCCCGCGGTTCACCGCCGCAGGCATCGAGATCGCCGGGCTGCCCGACGAGCTCGCCGGTGACCTCCGCTCGTGGCTGAAGTCGCAGCGGCCGCCCGCCGACGCGGTGCCGCAGTCGATCGACACCGCCGACGGCTGGACCGGCACCCGCTGGCTGGACCGTCGCGGCCAGCCGGCCACGCTCGAGCCGCCGCTCTGGAGCCGCGGCCAGCCCGCTGCGTTCGACGCGCAGCAGCTCCGCGACGTCCGCGCGGCGATCGCCCGCTTCCTCCGCGACCATGGCCACTTCGCCGCGGCGCGGGGGGTGGAGAAGCCGGCTGCCACCGGCCCGCGCTGCGACGTCTCCCTCGGCCGCGACGCGGGCGAGGCCACGCTCACCGTGTCGTTCACCGATCTGCCTCCGCCGGCGGTCCTCGAGGAGGTCGACGTGGCGCCGGCGTCCCGCACCACCGCGGCCACGCTCCGCGAGGTGCTCGGCATCGAGATCGGCACGACGGTCACCGAGCACGACCGCCTCGCCTGGCGGGAGGCGCTGCGGGCGACGGGGCGGTTCGTCCGGCACGAGGTGAAGTTCAAGGAGCGGAAGGCCGGCCCCGACGGCGCGACGGGGATCGTGGCGATCTTCGACCTCGACGCCTATCCGCCCGTTCCGCCGCTGGGCACGCCGCTCTCCCGCGCCGAGGAGACGCTCCTCCGCTGCCGGTCGTGGCTGCTCGACACGCTCGCCGACGACGACGACCTGGTGGCCACGTGGACCAAGCCCGGCGCCGACCGCCCGACGGCGGCGGTCACGATCTCCACCCGCGAGGGCGTGCTGCTCGCCGCCCTGCCGGGCACCGCGGATGCCTGCGGGCTCGCCGCGACGGGGGGCGGGATCGGCTGCTTCCTGCCCGGCGGCGCGGGTCGGCTCGAGGTTCCGCCGCCGGTGCGGATGCGGGCCGTGGTCGACGTGGCCTTCACGCTCCGCGACGAGGTCGAGCAGGGCCGGCACCGCTACACCAGAGAGGTCGCCTCCTGCGCCGCGCTCGAGTCGCGGCCCCGCGACGCCACGGGGGCCGTGGCGGTGACCGCCCGCATCGAGCCGGTGGCCTGCCTCTCCCTCCTCCACGAGCAGGCCGCCACCACGCGCTGGGACGGGGGCGTGCTCGTGATCGAGTCCCAGGGCACCACGCTGCACGTCGACGAGGCGTCGGGCCGGCTGCTCCACCTGAGCAACGACCAGGGCCGGATCGATGTCGAGGCCGGACCCCAGCGGCTCGCCGCGGCCCTCACCGCCCTCCGCGAGACGGCCGGCGCCGACGCCTGGCGCGACGAGGCGCCGGTGTCGGCGACGGTCGGCTTCCTCACCGCCGACTCGCTCGGCCTCACGCTCGCGCGGCTCTCGGAGGCGACCGGCGTGGAG
>JBIIMU010000417.1:0-3063 GCA_044337845.1 Pirellulales bacterium
ACGCCCCGTAGCGGGGATTCGTCACGGTGAAGCTCGCCGTCTGGGGTGCCGCGCCGGCCGTCAGATTCGCCTCGTGGATGACGACGCCGTTTTGCAGGAGCTTCCACCGTGAGGCGGTGGTGCCCGACCAGATATTGACCGTCAGCGTGTAGCTCCCGTCGGTCGCGGTGTTGATGCCCAAGGAAGGCGTGTTGGGCTTCGGCGTGGGCGTGGGCGTGGGCGTGGGCGTGGGCGTGGGCGTGGGCGTGGGCGTGGGCGTGGGCGTGGGCGTGGGCGTGGGCGTGGGCGTGGGCGTGGGCGTGGGCGTGGGCGTGGCCCCGACCAGCGTGAGGTTGCGCAGCACGGCGCTCGCCCCACCCGGGCTGGCCCCGAAGCCGAAGGTGGCCGCAGCCCCGGGGGCGAGCGTGCCGTTCCACGACGCGTTCGTGACCGTGTATCGCGAGCCCACTCGCGACGCGATCGTGCCGTTCCAGAGGGTGGAGATTTGTCCGTCGAAATCGAACGTCACCGTCCACGAGGAGAGCGTCGTCGCGCCGGTGTTGGTGACGGTCACGTCGCCGTTGAAGCCGCTGCCCCAGTCGGTCGTCACTTTGAACTGCACCCCGCCCGACGGCGTGGGAGCCGGCGTCGGGGTGGGCGTCGGGGTGGGCGTCGGGGTGGGCGTCGGTACCGGCGCCGCCAGGGTGTCGGCGATGAAGGCGGTGGCCGACGGATCCTTGCAGGTGAAGTTCGCCCGCGTGAGGCTCGCCAGGGGCACGCCCGCGAGTCGATACGACTGCTGCATCGACGGAATCCGCAGCACGGCGCTGCCCGCCTCCTCGGCGAGCCGCAGTTCGCTCCCGCTGAACCAGTCGAGGGCGAGCACGTCGGCCTGCGGGTTGAAGTCGGCGAGCGTGCGGTTCTCGTTCCACGCCCACGTGATCGTGAACGTCCGCGGCACGGCGACCGTCGCGGCGTAGGCCGCCGGCTCCACGCCCGCGAGCGAGGTGGTTGCGAGGTCCCCGCTCGTGGTCGACATCATCGACCGGCTCTCCAGCGACTCCGGGGCGAAGCTCGCCGCGCGGCGGGTGAGCACGCGGTTCCACTGGCGGATCCGGCCGCGGCGGAGCTGCCGGGTCGGCAGGGTCGACAGCATCGCGCGAAGCAGGTCGTCGGCACTCATCGGACACCTCCTGGGAGAATGGCGGCGGACGCGTGGATCGAGGCTCGCTGGCCACGCGTCATGCTACGGGGGAGCGGCGGCGATTGGGCCAATCGGGCGCGGTCCACCGCGCGGATTTCACGCGGAAGTCATCCGGCATTCATTGCCCGTTCATGAACGGGCGGCACGCCCCCGTACGGCCCCGGGGTCGACTCAGCCGTCGGCGGGGAACACGAGCGTGAAGGTCGCCCCGCCGCCGAAGGTCGGCTCGTGGATCAGGTCGCCGCCGTGGGCGCGCATGATCCGCCGCGAGAGGGCCAGGCCGATGCCGTGGCCGCCCGCGGGCCTCCCGGTGTGGAAGTGCTCGAACAGTCGCGGCGCCTCGTCGGCGGACACGCCCGACCCATGGTCGACCACCGACACGCGGCGGCCCGCCGGGCTCTCCGAGGCCACGAACTCGACGCGACCGCCGGCAGGGCTGTGGTCGATGGCGTTGGTGAGCAGGTTCACGAACACTTCCTCGAGGAGTGCCGCGTCGCCCTTCACCACCACGCCCTCGGGCGGCGGGCCGATCACCGCGGGCTTCGCCGCCGCGCGGGCCGCCACGCGGTCCGCCGCCGACCCCGCGATCGGTTCCAGGTCCACCAGCGCCAGCCGGGCCGGGTCGAGCGCGGCCGACTGCGACCACGTGAGCAGCGTGCCGCAGAGGCCTTCGATCCGCCGGGCCAGGCCGTCCACCCGCGCGAGGGCCGCGGCGAGTTCGGCCGCCGTGCGGGACCGGCCGCCGGCGTCGGCCTCCAGCAGGATCGTGTGCACCGGATTGAGCAGCTGGTGGGCGACGTCCGCATTGAACCGCGACTGGGCCACGCGGATGGCGTCGAGGCGGTCGAGCATGTCGTTGAGCGTGACCGCCATGTCCGCAAACTCCGCGTCGGCGCGGGCCACGTCGATCCGCTCGGCGAAGCGGCCGGAGCGGATCTGACGAGCGGCCGCGGTGACCCGTTCGAGCGGCCGAAAGGCCCGCGTCAGCGCCAGCCACACCACGCCGAGCATCGCGGGCACCCAGATGACGAAGGTGAGCAGCTGGTAGCGGCCCGTCGCGCGGGCGGCCCTGTCGAGTGGCTCGAGCGGCGTGCCGGCCACGAGCACGGTGTCATGGCCGCCGGAAGTGGCCGCGAGGCGGTACCGGCCGTCGGCCGAGGTCCAGAACGTGTCGGACCGGTCCACCCACGCCGGATCCCAGGCGAGTGTCTCGGGAAGGTCGAGGTCGTCGACGAGCCCGCCTTCGCGCCGCCACACCCCGGCGAACCAGCGGAACGGGCCGGGGTCGGCGGTCGGCTCGAGCGCGGGCAGCGGGAACCCCAGGAACCGCGGGACCGCCCAGCCCGTGGGCGGGGGCAGGTCGGCGAGGAATATGTCGTCGCCGCGGACGCTCGGGTCGAGCAGCGCGTCGGGGGCGAATCGCTCTTCCGCCTTCAGGGCCGCCAGCCGCGACCAGAGCTGCACGTCGAGGTCGCGGGCGAGCATGTCGATCGTCGCCCGGTAGTGGCTCGCCCGCAGGACCACGGCGCCGAGCAGGAAGGCGGTGCCGAACCAGACGATGAACCTCCGTCGCAGCGACGGCCGGCCGGGGCAGGTCGCCGATTCAGCCATCGATGATGAATCCCAGGCCGCGACGGGTCGCGATCAGGTCGTGGCCGAGCTTCTTGCGGAGCCGAAGCACGAGCACGTCGACCACGTTGCTCACCGTGCCCTCGGGCGGCGACTCGCCCGGATGGATCAGCTCCTCGAGCGCGAGCCGCGTGACGAGCCGGCCGCGGTGTCGGGCGAGATGGCCGAGCACCGTGAACTCCTGGGCCGTGAGCGGCACGCGCTGCCCGTCGCGGCTGGCGGAGCGTGCCGGAAAGTCGATCGTGACCGGG
>JBIIMU010000418.1:0-3062 GCA_044337845.1 Pirellulales bacterium
GCCCTCGGGGCTGCCGTCCCAGCCCTCCATCGGATGGATGCACCAGCGGTTGCCCACGGTGCGGCCGCCGAGCACGAGCGGCTGCGCGAGCGGGGAGCCCGCGGCGGCGGCGAGCGGCTCGTCGTCGAGCGGGATCGGAGCGTGGAGCGCGGCGAGATGGTCGCGGAGCTCGGCGACGGAGCGGAAGCGGGCGATCCGGGGATACGACATGGGGCGTCCTGCGGGGGTGGTCACGAGCATACGAAATCGGCTGACGGTGGGGCGGTGATCGGGTACAGTCCTCGCATGACCACCGCCGCCCCCGTCGATCCCGCGTCGCTCGTCCGCCCGCGGCGAACCATCACCGGCATGTCGGCGATCCTGCTGCCGATGAAGGCCGACCTGACGGTGGACTGGGACAGCTTCGCCGCGCACGTGGCGCGGACGTCGGCCGCGGGCATCACGCCCGCGATCAACATGGACACGGGCTACGTGCAGCTCATCGACGACGCCACCCGCCGCGAGACGCTGCGGATCGCCCGCGACGCGGTCGGGACGCAAGGAAAGCTCGTCGCGGGCGCCTGCGTGGTGGACGAGCCGGGGGCCGTGTTCGACGAAGCGGCCTACGGTCGCCAGATCGACATGATCCTCGCGGCCGACGCCACGCCCGTGATCTTCCCGTCGTACGGCCTCACCGCGGGCGGCGACGCGGCGATGCTCGCCGGCTATCGCGCGGTCGCGCGGCGCGTGCCGGCGTTCATCGGGTTCGAGCTCGGCACCGCGTTCGTGCCCTGCGGCCGGATGCTCTCGCTCGACGGCTACGCCGAGCTGCTGCAGATCGACACCTGCCTCGGCGCCAAGCACTCGTCGCTCTCGCGGCGGCTCGAATGGGAGCGGCTCGCCCTTCGCGACCGCGTGCGGCCCGACTTCAAGGTCTTCACCGGCAACGACCTCGCGATCGACATGGTCCGCTACGGCAGCGACTGGCTGCTCGGCCTCTCGACCGCCGCGCCGGCTGCCTTCGCCCAGCGTGACGCCTGGTGGGCCGCCGGCGACTCCCGCTTCGACGATCTCGACGACGCGCTGCAGGCCCTGGGCGATTTCGCGTTTCGGCCCCCCGTGCCCGCCTACAAGCACACGATGGCCCAGGCCCTCCACCTCCAGGGCCTGATCGCCACCGACGAGCCGCATCCCAAGAGCCCCCGCCGGCCCACGAGCGACCGCGAGATCGTGGCCACGATTCTCGCCCGCATCGACGCGGCCCTCCACGCCCCCGCGCACGTCGGCTGACGCCTGCGTGCCGCTTCCCCCGAGGAGTTCCCGATGTCCTCGCCCCATGCCCGGATCGCCGAGCTCGGCCTCGTGCTGCCCCCCGTGGGCAAGCCGGCCGGGGCCTACAAGCCGTGTCTCGTCGTCGACCGCATGGTGTACGTGTCGGGTCACTTGCCGCTCTTGCCCGAAGGCGGGCTCGTGAAGGGAAAGGTGGGCGTCGATCTCGATGCCGATGCCGGCAAGGCGGCGGCCCGGCTCACCGGCCTGTCGATCCTCGCCACGCTCGTGGCCACCCTCGGCAGCCTCGACAAGGTCGGCCGCGTGGTGAAGCTCATGGGCCTCGTCAACTGCCCGGCCGACTTCACGCAGCACCCGCACGTGATCAACGGCTGCAGCGAACTCTTCGCGGAGGTCTGGGGGCCGGACCACGGCGTGGGTGTGCGGAGCGCCTTCGGCGCGGGCTCGCTGCCGCTCGGCGTGGCTGTCGAGATCGAGGCGGTGTTCGAGCTGGCGTGAGCCGCGCCTGGTGGTCGGCTCGCGGCGTGGGCGGGACGACGTTTCCGCTCGCGGCCCGCTGATCGACCGGTCACCCGATCGCCGATTCCACTTCGTCGGCGACGGCGGCGAGGCCGCGGCCGCCCACGAACCGCGCCGCGACCTCCCGGCAGCGGGTCGCCACCCGCTCGTCGCCGAGCAGCGTCGCCAGCACCTCGGCGAGCCGGGGCCCGCGGAAGCGGTCCCGCGGCAGGCTCGCCCCCACGCCGAGCCGCTCGATCCGTGCGGCGTTGTCGAACTGGTCGAATCCCATCGGCATCACGACCTGCGGCACGCCGCCGGCGAGGCCCTGCGAGACCGTGCCGATCCCGCCATGGTGCACCATGGCGGCTGACCGCGGCACGAGCCAGGAGAACGGCACGAACTCCGCGTGCCGGACGCCGGCGGGGAGCGCGGCGGGGATCTGCTCGGGGAAGCGGGTGAGGAGCAGGCCGCGTCGTCCGAGCCGCGCGCAGGCCTCCGCCGCGGTGGCGAAGAACTCCCGGCCGTGGACATTGGCGCTGCCGGGCGTGAACAGGATCGGGGCCGGGCCGGCCTCCAGCCACGCGCTCGTCGCCGCGTCGGCGTCGCTCACGCCCTCTTCGCTGTAGAGGGGAAACCCGGTGAGCCGCAGCTGCCGCGGCCATTCCGGCTGAGGGCCGGCGAACCAGTCGGGAAACAGCCCGAGCGTGAGCAGCGGCGAATGGAGCCAGTCGCGGAGCAGCCCGCGGGCGGGCGGCAGGCCGAGCGAGCCGCGGAACGGATTGAGCCACCGGCCGATGAACGGGTCGATGAGGAGGCGATCGGCCAGATACCACTGGGCCCGGCGAAACCAGTGCGGCCCACGGTGGACGAGGAGCCCGGGAAGCCGCGGCGGCTCGTCGAGGCTGCGGAACATCACCGGCGAGAGGTGGACGCTGACCAGCGGCACGCCGAGCCGCTCCTGGGCGATGCGGGCCCCGAAGGCGAGCGTCGAAGCGACCACGACGGTCCGCCGGCCGGCGGAAGAGTCGGCCGCGATCTCGCGTTCGATGATCCGGTAGACCGGTTCGAGGAGCGGACGCACGAACCGCTCGAGGATGATCGCCGTGCCCTTGCGCGGATGCCAGATCCGCTCGTCGGCGATCGATTCGACGAAGTCGAGCTCCGGAAGCGGATCGACGAAGTCGAGCCCGGCCTTCTCGACGACGCCGCGAAACCACCCCGCCGCCAGGAGCGTCACCCGGTGGCCGCGGCGGCGCAGCTCCCGCCCGAGGCCGACAAAGGGGTGGACGTCG
>JBIIMU010000419.1:0-3059 GCA_044337845.1 Pirellulales bacterium
GAGCTGGCCGGCGGCGGCCATCTCCTTGAGCTGCCCGGTCGAGAAGGGGCCGGACTGCTGGCCGTTCCGGCCGACGTACCACTCGCTGGCCATCGTTGTCTCCGCGTGTCTGCGGTGGGGATGCGACCGGGTACTGTAATCTCCCCCCCGACCGAGGAAAACCGGGCGCCGGCCAGCCGGCCGCCCCTCACGGGCCGCGGACACTCGCCGGGGCGAAGGTCGCATCGTCGAGGCCTGCGTTGAGCGTCACGTTGGTGTACGTGAACTCCGAGACCAACGGCGGGTCGTGGTCGGGCGTGTCCGGCCAGTCGTACACGTCGAACCGGACCGGCACGTGCAACGCCGAGTCGATGGACATGCTGGCGCTGAAGAACTGCAGGCCGTCGCGGCGCCGCGGGTGCGTGATCCGCAGCATCTGGCAGGGGCGGCCGTTGATCGTCGCGGTGGTGATGTGCTCGACGATCGTGTTGTCGCCGCGAGGATCAGCTGCGACATCCTGCTGCAGCGCGCGGATCGTCCGCTCGAGCACCTGCGAGAACCCGATCTCCGTGATCGGCATCAGGCTCTCCCGCTTGACGATGGGGCTGGCGGGATCGACATCCGTGACGACGTAGCCGAACCGTCGGCCGCCCTTGCGGACCAGCAGCCTGTCGTCGTTCCGGCCGGCGACGAACAGCACCCTGCGGCCTTGGACGTCGGAGGGGCCGAGAAAGTCGAGCAGCACGCTCGGCGGCCGCGCGCCTTGCCCGCCGGCGGGGCGTTCCTCGCGGACCCACATGTCGATGTAGCGGTAGTCCTGGAGTTCGCCTTCGATCCGCTCGCGCTTCGTGACCCGGCAGGTGAAGTCGCGCACGGTGCGCTGCAGGTACGCCTGCTCCTCGCGGGCGAACGTCAGCACCCGCTCGAGCGGATGAGGGACTGCCAGCCGCGGGATGGCGACGGTCGGCCGCAGGGCCTCGACGGGCGTGGCGGCGGCGAGCGTGGTGGCCGCGGTGCCGGCGTGGGCGGTGCCGGGTTGCGGAGCCTGCACCCCCTGGGCCTGCGAGCCGGGCCCGAGCACGGCGAGCAGGGCCACCACACCCGGGCGAAGCCATCGTCGGAACATGACGCGATCCTTCGAGCGGGGCCGGCTGATGCCCTCAGCATACCAGTGGGCGGTCGATGTCCCAGCGAAATCGTCCGCCCGGGGGTGGCGCCGGCACGACCGTCACGACCGGCATCGCTCAGGCGACGAGATCGCCGAACGGTGGTGGAGCACGCGGCCCGACGCCTGATGCGCCGTCAGAACCGCCAGCCGACGCCGGTGTCGACGAAGTAGCCGGCCGCGTCGCGGGTGAGGCCCCAGCCCATCCGGCAGCCGAGCTCGAACCGCGGCGTGATCATGTAGTGGGTGCCGGGCCCGAGGAACGGCCGCACCGAATCGTCGGCGAGCCCCTGGCTCCACGAGCCGAACCACTCGCCGTGCACCTCCCACCGTTCCGTCACCGGGATGCGGAGCACGGCCGAGGGCATCCACCGGTCGAACCATCCTTCTTCACTCTCCGCGCGGGCGTAGCGGATCGCGGTATCGAACCGCCACGCCGCGGCAAACTCCCAGCCGAACGCATACGTGACCACGGGCTCGGTGCCCCAGACGTCGCCGGACACGGGCGTGAAGGCCTCCACGATCGCGGCGCTCCGCGGCACCCAGCCCTCCTGGTCGGTGACCCGCACCTTGCAGCCGTAGAGCAGATTCGCCTCGTCGGTCCCCTCGCCGCCGGCGGGGGGCTCGCCCACTTCGACCGCCGCGACGACGCTCCCACCTGAGCTCTGCTCGTAGTTGAAGCCGAACCTCCACTCGAACCGCTCGTGGGCACCGACGCGGACGAGCAGCTCCGGGAAGCTGTTGGTGGCCGGCGTCTCACGGTTGTCGATCCACACGTACGACGCCTCGGTGAGGATGGTGCCGACCTTGGCCGTCGTCGTGGCCGGCGTGAACGCGTCGCGGTCGGTGTCGAGCTCCTCGAACTCCGCGGCGGTGGCCGGCGCGAGGCATGCCAGCCACATCGCCACGAAGGTCGCGGTGGCGCGGCGAACGATGTGCATGTCCCGTGTTCCTCTGCGGCCGTGTCGAGTGTTTCGGCCGGGACGACGAGTCGAGTGCACCGTGGTTCCACCCTCGCTTCCCCGACACCGTGAACCCCCGACGTTATGGCAAGCCGGGCCGACTGGGCAGGGGATTCGGAGCGACCCGGCGGCCGGCCGGCCTCTCCCGCGGCTATAGTTCCCGAGATGAGCCCGTGGGCGATCGCGCCGCTGCGCACTCCCGAACTGATGGACGACCCGGCGCTCGCCGCCGCGGATCACCTCCACGCGCTCGACGCCCTCGGCACGATCAATGCGATCTCGCGGACGGCCGCCCGGCTCGCGGCGGCGGTGCGGCGGGTGGCGGAAGCGCGGGGGAGCGAGCCGCTGCACGTGATCGATGTCGCCTGCGGCGGCGGCGACGTGACGCTGGCCCTCGCCCGTCGCCTCGGATCGGCCGCCCAGGTGACGGGCATCGACGTCAGTGACCGCGCCGTCGCCCGGGCCCGGCACGTCGCCGCCGCCAGCGGGCTCGCCTCGGCCGCGTTCGAGCAACGCGACGTCGTCGCGGAGGGGTGTCCCCCGTGCGACGTGGTGGTGACGTCGCTGTTCCTCCACCACCTCGACGACCCGGTCGCCATGAAGGTGCTCGCGGCGTTCCGCGACGCGGCCCGCGTCGGCGTCGTCGTCTCGGATCTCCTCCGCAGCCGTGCCGGACTGTGGCTCGCGATCCTCGGCACGCGGCTGCTCACCACGTCGCGGGTCGCTCGAATCGACGGGCCGCTGTCGGTGCATGCGGCCCGCACGCTCACCGAGCATCGCTCGCTGTGTGCGGCCGCGGGCCTGGACACCGCGCGGGTGCGACGCGTCTGGCCCGAGCGGGTGCTGATCGAATGGCGGCGTGAAGCGGGGCGGAGACCATGACTATGGACACGATCCCGGCCACGCTTTCGGCGGACGTGGCCGCCACGCGAACCTGGGACGCCATCGTCGTC
>JBIIMU010000420.1:0-3046 GCA_044337845.1 Pirellulales bacterium
GTCGCGGCCGAGCGGCGTGGCGATGCGCCGTTCGCCGCCGGGCAGCACGGCCACCACCTCGCGGGTGCCCTCCGGAACCGCGAACTCGGTGGCGAGAATCAGGCCATCGGGATCGACGACGAGGCCCGTGGACGGCCCCGTCATCACGCGGTCGGCCGTCGGATCGACCGCGACGGCCGGCTCGAGTCGCACGACCGCCGCCGCCACCCGCTCCGCGGCTGCCTGAAACGCCGCCTCCTCGGCCAGCGTCGGCTCGTCGGCCCCCGCTGGCGGAGCCACGAGCAGACAGGAGGCGAGTGCCAGCGACCACGGCACGCGACGGCCGGTCCGACTCGACGAGCTCATGGCGCTTTCACCTCCCGGGGCCGCGGGCCGAGATCGACCTCCACGAGCGTCCCGTCGCGGATCAGTGTCAGCCCCACCCGCTCGCCCGTCGGGATCGCCGCCACCGCCTCCTCGACGGCCGCCCGGGAGGCCACCGCCCGGCCGCCGACGACGATCACGAGATCGTCCGGGCGGATGCCGGCCGCCGCCGCCGGCGAGCCGACCTGCACGCTGTCGACGAACGGGGGCGTCCGCTCGAGCAGATCGGGCACGAGCACGAGCCCCAGCCCGCGCACGTTGAAGCGGGGGCGGTCCGCGGCGGCTGTGGGCGGCGGCGGAGCCCCGGCGAGGATGGCCTCCACGCCGAGCAGCAGCTCGTCCACCGGCAGCGCGTAGTTGAGCCAGATGCCGCTCGCGGTCGATCGCGACTCCTTGCCCAGCATGCCCACGAGCTCGCCCCGCGAATCGACCAGGGCGCCCCCCGCCGCACCGGGATTGCTGGTCGTGCAATCGACGAGAACCACGCCGCCGGTATACGGCGCCTCCGCGGCGCCGCGGCGGGCCTCCAGCGGCACCACCGCCGACACCACACCCCGCTGCACGCTCACCCGCTCGTCGCCCGCCGCCACCCCGAAGAGGTTCGAGGCGGCCAGCACCCGCGTGCCGGGGCGGGCCCGTGGCCGCGGGGTCAGGGCGAAGGCCGGGAGGTCGTGCTCCTCCACCTGGAGCAGCGCGAGTTCGCGGCGGGGATCGATCCCCACCACGCGCGCCTCGCACCGTCGCCCGTCGTCGAACACGCAGGTCACCACGTCGGCATCGAGCACGGTGCTCATCACCGTGAGGATTCGCCCGTCGGGTGAGATCACGATGCCCGACTGGTAGGACTCGAGCCCGCGCAGGCCCCCTGCCCCGTAGACCTTGACCACGCGGCGGGCGGCCGCGGCGGCCGTCCGCTGGGGCGCCGCCGACTCCGCGGCGGCGCGGCCGACGGCCGTCGCCGCGAGCACGGCGACGAGGCCCCAGGCGCAGCGGGCCGCGACCGGCATCATGGCGTGGCTCCGGGCGGCGGCGCGAGGTGGAACGTCGCGAACCGTTCGCCCCGGCGGCGGGCCTCGATCACGCTCGGTGCCGCGGCCCCCGCGGGCCACACCAGCCGCAGTTCGCAGGGATCGGCGTCCGGGGCCGTCCACAGATCGATCACCGTCGCCCGCCCCGACTCGTCGATCGTGAACCGCGCCTCGACGCCGGCCACCGTCGTCTCGAGCACGTCGGCGAGTTCGGCCGCGGCGCCGGCCCGCAGCGTGGCGGGATCGCGGGCCGCCGTGCCCCAGTACGACGTGCGGCCCACGGCAGCCGGGCCCTCGATCACCAGCCGCCGCCAGAGCACGAGCGCCGGCAGCATGCCGCCGCTGCCCGGCGGCACCGCCGCGCGATCGAACTCGTCGTGGACGTCGAGCGTGGAGGTGCCGGTCGGCAGGTCGATCGACGCGCCGGCGTCGGAGAGCTCGATGCGAAACTCGCCGCCGTCGTCGAGCGTCCCGGTGAACACCCACGGGCCCGGTGCCACGCCGTCGCGAAACGACGCCAGCGCCGCGGCCACCCGGTCGCGTTCCACCGTCGCGAAGTGGTGGTTGGCATGGCCGGGCCGGGGATCGTAGAGGCCCCGCACCGCCGCCGGCAGTGGCGCGCGCGGCGCGGGCTCCTCACCCGGCGGCTCGGCGTCGCCCCGCGCGAGCGTCGCCAGCCGCGCCGGCGAATGCACCCCCGCGAGCCGCACCAGCAGCTCGCGGCGGGCGCCGTCGCGGCGAACCACGAGCGGCACCTGCCAGCCGGCCGGCAGCGTGCCCAGCAGGTTCTTGAACTCGTTCACCGACCGAATCGCCCGGCCCGCGAGCGACACGATCTCGTCGTCGTAGCGCAGGCCCCGCCGCCAGGCATCCGACGACTCGAGAATGTCGGAGACGACCGCGCGACCGTCGGCCGAGGTCGACACGGTGGCGCCGAGCGTGGCATGGTCGCAGATCCGCCCGGCCCGCAGGCTGCCCATGAAGTTGCGGAGCTGGTTGGACGAGATCGCGTAGGCGGCGCCCACGTTCACCCGGCCGCGCTTCTCGAACGACGCCCGGCCGTTCACGCCGATCAGCCGCGCCGCCGCATCGAACAGCCCGCCCCCCGAGTTGCCCGGGTTGATCGACAGGTCGACCTGCAGGCAGTCGGTGTATTCGAGGATCGTGCCGGCCGGAAACTGGTAGCGGTGGACGCCCGAGACGATCCCCGCGGTCACCGTGGGCACGAGATCGGTGGCGAGCAGGAACGGGTTGCCGGCGGCGAAGCAGAAGTCGCCCACCACCACGGCGTCGCTGTCGGCGAGCTCGACGCAGGGAAAGTCGTCGCGGCCGAGGAGCTTGATGAGCGCGAGGTCGCCGGTGGGATCAACGCCCACGATCACGGCGTCGTGGAGACTGCCGTCGGCCAGGCCACACGTCAGCGCCGGACCGATGGGCTGCACCACGTGGAAGTTGGTCGCGGCGTAGCCGTCGGGCGTGAGCAGCACGCCCGACCCGCCCCCGGCATCGCCCGCGAAGATCGACACCGCCGCCGCCGAGCCGCGGCGGATCGCCTCCACCCGGCCGCGTTCGGCCTCGAGCACGGCGGGATCGACGGGTGCCGCGGCGGCAGCGGAGACCGCGGCGACGATCCATGCCCATGTCCATGTCCATGT
>JBIIMU010000421.1:0-3033 GCA_044337845.1 Pirellulales bacterium
CGACCAGGTCAACGCCTACCTGCCCGACGAGGCGGTCGATCCCGAGAAGATCGACGCGCTCCTGGTCGCGCTCGAGGAGCAGGGCATCGAGCTGGTCGACACGCCGCCGGACCCGCGGGCCGCGAGTCCGGTCGCCGCCACCGCCGCGCCGCAGCCCCGTCGCGACGAGGCGACCACCACGCCGCCGTCGAACGCGGCCAACGACCCGATCCGGATGTATCTCGCGCAGATGGCGGAGATCCCGCTGCTCACCCGGCGCGAGGAGATCTCCCTGGCGAAGCGGATCGAGGTGACCCGCAAGCGGTTCCGCCGGGCGATCCTCGGCTGCGCCTACTCCCTGCAGGCCACGGTCGACACCCTCCGCAAGGTGCACGAGGGCACCCTGCCCTTCGACCGCACCATCAAGGTGTCGCTCACCGAGCGGCTCACGAAGGAGCAGATCCAGTCGCGGATGCCCCACAATCTCGCCACGCTCGACCACCTGATGGGCGAGAGCCGGACGGAGTTTCGCAAGCTGATCAGCACCCGGACGCCCGCCGACGAGGCCCGGTCCGCCCGGCTGCGGTTCCGGCGGCTGCGGGCGAAGTCGCTCCATCTGGTGGAGGAGCTCAGCCTCCGCACCCGGCGGGTGCAGCCGCTGGTGAAGATTCTCCGCGGCATGTCGGCCCGGATGGACAGCCTGCAGTCGGACCTGCGGGCGATGAAGGCCGGCACGCTGTCGTGCGACGACCGCGCCGACATGCGGAAGGAGCTCCGCGACCTGATGCTCACCACGCTGGAGAGCCCCCGGTCGCTCCGCTCGCGGGTGCAGACGCTGGAGAAGCTGAAGGTGGAGTACGAGGCCGCCAAGCGGAATCTCTCCGCCTCGAACCTCCGGCTCGTGGTGTCGATCGCCAAGAAGTACCGCAACCGCGGGCTGTCGTTCCTCGACCTGATCCAGGAGGGCAACACCGGCCTGATGCGGGCGGTGGACAAGTACGAGTATCGCCGCGGCTTCAAGTTCTCGACCTACGCGACGTGGTGGATCCGGCAGGCGATCACCCGGGCGATCGCGGATCAGGCCCGCACGATCCGGATTCCCGTGCACATGATCGACGTGCTCTCCAAGCTCCGCACGACGGCCAAGAAGCTGCTCCACGAACTGGGCCGCGAGCCGTCGTCGGAGGAGATCGCCGAGGCGGCGGGGGTGCCGATGGAGGAGGCCCGCCGCGTGATCGAGATGGGGCGGCAGCCGATGAGCCTCGACCGCCCGGTCGGCGAGAGCGAGGACGCGAGCTTCAGCGAGTTCGTGGAGGACGTGGGCGTGATCAGCCCCACGCTCTCGACGACCCACGGGCTGCTCCGCGACCGGATCGAGTCGCTCCTCAAGACGCTCACGTATCGCGAGCGGGAGATCATCCGCCTGCGGTACGGCCTCACCGACGGCTACACCTACACGCTCGAGGAGGTGGGCCGAATCTTCCGCGTGACCCGCGAGCGGGTGCGGCAGATCGAGGCCAAGGCGGTGAAGAAGCTCCAGCACCCGGTGCGCTCGCGGCAGCTGGAGAACTTCATGGAGCACTCCGCCGGCTGACGGCACGACGACCGCGATCCATGCGGGCCGGGCGCCTCCGCGGCGCCCGGCCCGCGGCTTTTTCCCGCACCCCCGTCTGGTAAACTCCGACGCGAGGGCGGGAGGTCGCCCGCCCCGGGAAATCCACCATGTCAGCCGTCGCCACCGTCACCCTCCGCACCCTGCACCGGATGCACCGGCAGCTCGCCGACCTCGCCGAGCAGCTCGCGGCCGGCCCGCGGGCCGTGGCGGCCCGCACGCGGCAGGTGGACGCGGCGGAGGCCCGCAAGGCCGCGGCCGCCGACGACGTCAAGAAGGCGCGGCTGGTCGCCGACCAGAAGCAGCTGCAGCTCAAGTCGGCCGAGGCGAAGATCGCGGACCTCGAGGCCAAGCTCAACGCCTGCAAGACCAACCGCGAGTACCAGACGCTCCGCGACCAGATCGCCGCCGACCGGATGGCGACCAAGGTGCTCGAGGACGAGATCATCGAGGCGCTCGAGAGGATCGACGCTGTCAAGCCGGCGGTGCCCGCCGCCGAGACCGAGATCACCGCGGCGAAGAAGCTGCTCGCCGACGCGGAGGCGAAGGTCAAGGCCGAGAGCGGCCGGCTGGAGGCGGAGGTGACCCGCATTCGGGCCGACCTGCAGGCGGCCGAGAAGGATCTCGTGGACGATGTCCGCGAGCGCTACGATCGGGTCGTGAAGCAGAAGGGGGCCGACGGCATGTCGCCGGTCGACGGGCAGACGTGCGGCGGCTGCTACCAGCAGCTCACCGGCAACATGCTCTCCGACGTCATGCTCGGACGGATCATCACCTGCCGCAGCTGCGGCCGGATGCTCTACCTGCCCGAGTCGGCGTGATGGCCGCGCCGCTCCGCGGATGTTTTCCTGGAGGTTGAGATGTCGGATCGCATTCCCATGACCCGTGCGGGCTACGACAAGCTGAAGACCGAGGTGGACGACCTCGAGACGGTGGAGATGCCCAAACTCGCCCAGCGGATCGCGGCGGCCCGCAGCGAGGGCGACCTCAGCGAGAACGCCGAGTATCACGGCGCCCGCGAGAGCCAGGGCATGCTGCAGGCGAAGATCAACGTGCTCCGCGACAAGCTCGCACGGGCGGTGATCGTGGAGCGGGCCAAGGAGGCGACCGACGAAGTGGTGTTTGGCGCCACGATCGTGGTGAAGGACCTGAAGTTCGGCGACGAGGAGATCTACGTGCTCGTCGGCGCCGGCGAGGAGGACTTTGACTCCGGCCGGATCAACGTGGCCAGTCCGCTGGCCCAGGGCTTCCTGGGCCGAAAAGTGGGCGAGAAGGTCGCGATCGACGTCCCCGCCGGCACGCTGAAGTACGAGATCCTCGAGGTGCGCTTCGACTGAATTCACGCCTGCCGGGCCCTCGTGGCCCCGGCAGGCTGAGTCCGAGTGGGCGTCGCATCGTGCGACGCAGCCGGCGCGCCTGCCGGGCCCTCGTGGCCCCGGCAG
>JBIIMU010000039.1:0-11702 GCA_044337845.1 Pirellulales bacterium
GCCGTGCCGAAGAAGGTGCTCATCCAGCTCGACTGTGATCCGCAGCCGAGCACGTTCGACGCCATCGTCGCCACCGACGCCGGCGCCGACGTGCTCCTGCGGCACGGCGGCGTGACGCCCGACACCGTGGTGCCGCTCGTGCACGGCGGCATGTTCACGAGGGGCGGGGCGGACCTCGCCTCGACGGCGATCTTCATCGGGGGCTCGGACGTCGCCGCCGCGGACGCGGTGGCCGAGCGGGTGCGGGCGTCGTTCTTCGGGCCCGTTCGCCTCGGTGTGCTCGTCGATCCGGCCGGCGCCAACACCACCGCCAGCGCGGCGGTCATCGCCGCGGGTCGCCACGTGAGCCTCGCGCGGGCCGAGGGGGCCGCCTGTCGGGCGGTCGTGCTCGGCGGCACGGGGCCGGTGGGGCAGCGAGTGGCGCGATTGCTCGCCGGCAAGGGCTGCCACGTGACGATCGTGTCGCGGTCCCGCGGTCGGGCCGAGGGCGTCGTCGAGCGGCTCGTGGCGGCGGGGATCGCGGCCCCGGCGCGGCTCGAGGCGGTGGAGCAGCATGGAGCGGCGGTGGCGCCGGGATCGCCGCTGGCCGCCGCGCTGCGCGACGCGGAGGTGATCGTGGCGGCCGGTGCCGCAGGGGCCACGCTCCTCGATGCGAGCGGGCGGGCCGCCGCCTCCGCCGCCCGCGTGCTCGTCGACCTCAACGCGGTGCCTCCGGCGGGGATCGACGGGGTGGCGGGGACCGACAAGGCCCGGCTCGACGGCGCCGCCGTGGTCTACGGCGCGCTCGGCGTGGGGGGCACGAAGATGAAGATCCATCGCGCGGCGATCGCCCGGGTGTTCGAGTCCACCACGGCGTTTCTCGACGCCCCGGACCTGCTCGCCATCGGCGAGGCGCTCGAGGCGCGCGGCTGAGGATCGCTCAGCGCGCCGGGCGCTTGCCGAAGGCCACGGTGAGCGCGATCAGCGCGGCCCCGCCGATCAGGAGCAGCAGCAGGTTGCGGCGGGCCCGGCGGCTGCGGCGCTCCTCGTCGCTGAGCCGGCGAAGCTCGACCGCCCGGTCGCCGGCGGCGACCGTCCGCACCGGCTCGCGGAAGGCGAGGGCGGGATCGACGGCGGCCCGCGGCGGTGGCGGCGCCGCACCGAGATCGGCGAACGCACCGCCGGGCGTCGCGGCCACCGACGCCGACACGGCGGCCGCCGGCACGACGAGCGTGGTCGCGCAGAGCGGGCACGCGCCCGTGCGGCCCGCGCTGGCGGCGAGCGCCGCGACCCGGCCCTGGCACGCCGGGCAGGCGATCACGAAGCGGGCGTCCGGATTCATGGTGGGGCCGCGGAGGTGTCGGGGCCGGAATGCGGGGGGCCCTTCCGGCGGCCGTTCAAGTGTCGGGCCGCGGCGCGATCGATCAAGCGAGGCAGGAAGCGGGCCGCGAGGGCGTAGCCACGGGCCTGCCATCCCGGAACGACCTCCGCCCGGCGGCGCTCGATCGCCGCGGCGATCGCCCGGGCCGCCGTCGCCGCCGGCATGCGCCGGCCCCGCGACCACGGCGGCCGCTCACCCACGAGCAGCGCGTCCCAGAACTCCGACTGCGTGGGGCCGAGGTCGACCAGCAGCACGCCGATGCCGTCCGGGGCCAGCTCCGACCGCAGCGTGCCGGCCAGGGAGCGGAGCGCCGCCTTCGCCGCGCAGTATTCCCCGTGGAGGGGCAGGGGGTGGAGCCCGAGGATCGAGCCGATGAACACGATCACGGGATCGTCGCCGCGCGCGATCTCGGGCAGCGCGGTGCGGACGAGCTCGGCCGGGGCGGTGAAGTCGAGGTCGAGCACCCGCGCGAACGTGTCCGGGGCGAGGTCGCGAAACCGGCCGATCGCCCCGCCCCCCGCCGCCGCGATCACGCCGTCGATGCCGCCGAAGGCCGCGGCGGCCGCCGCCACGAGTCGCGGCCGGAAGTCGGCGTCGCAGATGTCGCCGGCGAGCACGGCGATCGACGCGGACGATCTGGCGAGCTCGTCGAGCCGCTCCTGCCGCCGCGCGGTCGCGAACACGCGGGCCCCGCGGGCGGCCAGTTCGACCGCCACCGCCCGCCCCACGCCCGACGAGGCGCCCGTCACGAGGAATCGCTTGCCGCTGATGCGCCGCCTGCCGAGCCGCATGCCGTCACCTCGGCGCCGGATCGGGCTCGTCGGCCGGCGGGGCCGCCGCCGCGATTTCCGGCCGGGCGTGTTCGCGGACGACCGCCTCGGCGTCGGGGATCCTGCCGAGCAGCGCCGCCGGGACCCGGCAGTGGATCACCACGCGGTCGTCGGAGAACCGGCGCGAGAGCACCTCGCCGTGGCGGCCGAGCCAGGCGAGCAGCCGGCCGTTGCCGGGATCGGTCTCGACGTCGACGTCGCGGAAGCCGCGGCCGAGCGCGTCGCTGACGGCGCGGGCGAGTTCGGCGAGCCCGGCGGTGGACCGCGCCGAGATGCCGATGGCGTGCGGATAGCGGGCCAGGATCCGGTCGCGGTCGTGGCGATCGGGGATGGCGTCGAGCTTGTTGAGCACGAGGATGGCGTCTTTCTCGTCGACGGCGAGCTCCTCGAGCACGCCCCGCACCGCCGCGATCTGGGCATCGACCAGCGGGCTCGACGCATCGGCGACGTGGAGCAGGAGGTCGGCCTGGCGGGTCTCCTCGAGCGTGGCCTTGAAGCTCGCGATCAGCCGGTGGGGCAGGTCGCGAATGAAGCCGACGGTGTCGCTGAGGAGCACCGGCCCCCAGCCCGGCAGCCGCCAGCGGCGGGTGCGGGTGTCGAGGGTGGCGAAGAGCTTGTCCTCGGCGACCGCGTCGGCGCCGGTGAGCGCGTTGAGGAGCGTGCTCTTGCCGGCGTTGGTGTAGCCGACCAGCGACACGGTCATGTGCTGGTGCCGCGACGCCACCTGCCGCTCGCGGCGGCCGTGGATCTCGGCCAGCTCGGTCTTGAGGTCGTGGATCCGCTTCTCGACGAGCCGGCGGTCGACTTCCAGCTGCTTCTCGCCGGGGCCGCGCATGCCGATGCCCATCTTGAGCCGGGAGAGGTGCGTCCACATCCGCTTCAGCCGCGGCAGCGAATACTCGAGCTGCGCCAGCTCGACCGCGAGCCGGGCCTCGTAGGTGCGGGCCCGGGCGGCGAAGATGTCGAGGATCACCTCCGAGCGGTCGAGCACCTTCACCTCGAGCGCCCGCTCCAGGTTTCTCGTCTGGGCCGGGGAGAGGTCGTTGTCGAAGATCACCATGTCGGCATCGTGATGGGCCACGACGCCGCGGAGCTCCTCCACCTTGCCCTTGCCGAGATAGGTGGTCTGGTCGGGCCGCTCGCGCCGCTGGGTGAGCTCGGCGACCGGCCGGGCACCGGCGGTCGCGGTCAGGCCGGCGAGCTCGTCGAGCGGATGCTCGGGGTCGAGCGGCGGTTCGAGAAACACGCCCACGAGCACGGCGCGTTCGTGCTGCACACCCTTGCGGTCACGCTCTTTCATTCATCCTCCTCCCGCGACACCTCGCCGACGGCCAGCTGCCGGCAGCTCTCCCACCGGCGGACGTCGAGCAGGCCGTCGGCGATCGCGTCCTTCACGGCGCAGCCGGCCTCGTGGTCGTGGGTGCAGTCAGGATAGCGGCAGAGGTTGGCCAGCGGCCGCAGGTCGCGGAAGGCGCTGGGCACCTCCGCGGGCACGAGCTGCCAGGGCTGAAACTGCCGCACGCCGGGCGTGTCGACGAACCAGCCGCCGTGGCGATGCGGGATGATCCGGGCGGTGGTCGTGGTGTGGCGGCCCTTCTCGTTGTCGCGGCTGACCTCGGCGACCCGCAGCCCGAGATCCGGATCGAGGGCGTTGAGCAGCGACGACTTGCCGACGCCGCTCTGCCCCACGACGGCGGTCACGCGGCCGCGGAGCTCGGCCTGGAGCCGCGCGACCCCCATGCCGGTCACCGCCGAGCAGAGGATCACGGGATAGCCCATCCGGGCATACACGCCCGCGAGCGGCACGAGCGTGGCGGGATCCACGAGATCGACCTTGTTGAGGCAGACCAGCGGCCGGATCCCGGCGGCCTCGGCCGCCACCAGCAGGCGGTCGATCAGCCCGGGCTTGAGATCGGGCAGGGCCGCGCTGCCGACCACGATCACCTGGTCGACGTTGGCGACGATCACGTGCCGGCGGCCGCGGCTGTCGCGGGAGAGCGACGTCGTTCGCGGCTCGATCGACTGGATGGTGCCCTCGTCGCCGAGGCCGCGGACGCGGACCCAGTCGCCGGCGGCGAGCGGGTGCCGCTGGTCGGTGGCGACCGTGCGGAGCAGGCGGCGCAGCGTGCAGCGCACCACGCGGCCGTCGTCGGCCTGCACCAGGCTCTCGAGGCCGTGCACGTTGAGCACGCGGCCGCGCCACACCTCGCCGGCGGCGGGCTCCACCGGGAGGCCGTCGATCCGGTCGTCCGCCGGATCGGTCGTCATCACGGTTCGCTTGCGGGTGAGGTCGCCCTTGCCGGAAATCCGCTCCGAGGCCGCGTGGTCGGCCGCGGCATCCAGATCGCCGCCCAGCCTGCGGGTGAGATCCCCGGCCCGGCGGCGCGTCGAGCGGTTCTTGCGGAACTCGACGCGGAGCTTGCGGGGTTTGGCCATGCGGCGGCGGTCAGGTCGCGGGACGACGCGGACGGGCGGGCGGCGCGGGATGCCGATGCTCGAGCCCGGCCGACTCGAGGAGCGAGCGGCCGAAGATCGATTCCTGGGGCGACTTCTCCTCGGCTGCCACCGCCGCGCCGAGCCGCGCCGGCTCGTAGGCGATCTCGTAGACGTGCTTCGCCACCGCGAGTTTGTCGCCGGGCTCCAGCCGCTGCTCCGTGACGCGCACGCCGTTCACCTTGATCCCGTTGCTGCTGCGGAGGTCCTTGACGGTCCAGAATCCGTCCGCGAGCGAGAGTTCGCAGTGCGAGCCGGACACGTTGGGGAAGCGGAGGACGATGTCGGCGCTCTCCCGCCGGCCCACGACGAGGACCGGCTTGAGGAGCGGGATCGGATCGCCGCCGCCGACAGGAAGAAGTTCGCCGTACACCTGAAAACCATCCGCTGGAAGTGCCATCGAAGGGCCCGAAAACCCCGTCTCGGAAAGGTACGACCGTGGTCCGGCGCGGTCAAGGAGGCGGACGGTGACGATCGCGGATAGAATCGCGGCGAAGCGACTGGAGCGGACCGGGTGATCGCCGGCCGCGGGGCGTCGTCTCGGCAGCGCCGGGACACGGCTCGCGGCGGGAGGAAAGTCCGGGCTCCGCAGGGCACGATGGTGGGTAACGCCCACCGGCCGCAAGGCCAGGGACAGTGCCACAGAAAGCAAACCGCCTGCGGGGCTTCGGCCCCGCCGGTAAGGGTGAAACGGTGAGGTAAGAGCTCACCAGCAGGCCGGGTGACCGGTCTGGCTCGGCAAACCCCATCGGGAGCAAGGCCAAGCAGGAAGAAGTTCGCTCCCGTCCTTCGGGGCGGGGCGGCGCGGGGCGGCCCGTCCCGCACCGGCTTCCGGGTCGGCTGCTCGAGACCGCGGGCAACCGCGGCCCTAGAGAAATGGTCGCCGTCCGCCGCTCGCGCGGCGGAGACAGAACCCGGCTTACAGGTCCGCTCCAGTTCGCTTCGCTGCCGGCGTGGCCCCGGGCCCCGGCGGGCGTGCCCACACGGCTAGCCGGCCGCCGCCGTCTCCCCGGCGAGGTCGCGATGCTCCTGTTCGTCGAGCAGTTTCATCAGCTTGGCGATGCACAGGGAGTTGATGCTCACGTGCATCTGCTCGGCCTCGCTCTTGAGGGTCTCGTGGAGCGACTTCGGCATCCGGACGGTGACGACCCGCTGGCTCTCCCGCTGGGCCTGACGGGCGTTCTGCCGGGCCCGGAGGTCGTCGAGCATCTCGCGAACGCGGGCGTACTCCGGCGAGCACTCGAACCGCATCAGGGCGTCGGCCTCCGAGAACGTGCGGCGGACGATCCCATCCACCCCGAGCACCTCCCTGAAGAAGACCACCCACTCGGGATTCATCGCATACAGCCGTTCGGCCACCTCCAGGACGGCGGTCGCGGCATGGGTGGCGGACTTCGAGGGCCGGAGTGGCTTGGTCGGCATGGGAGTCGGAATCCTTCCGCGAACGCTCGGGGCAGCGGCCCACGCCGCTGCCGTCGCCGTCGCCTCTCGGCCCGTGCCGAATCTGGCGAATGCGACGAGAGACTCTTCCCGGGCGGTCAAGCGACAGCATGAAGTGCTTGCAAAGCAACGACTTACGTCGCTTGCCGAGGGCCTGACTTCTTTTGTGGCAGGGGTGCCGTGCGGTCAGGCAGCGGGGTGGCTGCCTGCTTTCTAGGCAGGGCCGTTGGTTCTCGTTTGCAAGGTGTCCGCCTTGGTTTCGGCCGAGAAACCGCGGTCAGGAAGGGGGCGGATCGTGGGGGCGGTGCCCGGCGGCCCGCACGATCGTGGTGGCGACGGTCGCGGCGAGGTCCGTGGGCGTGACCGACTGAAGGCCTCGCCAGGCGGGTACGCCGTTGACCTCCAGGACGACCGGGCCGGCCGGGGTGGGAACCAGGTCGATCCCGGCGACGACCGCGCCGACGGCGGCGGCCGCGCGGCGGGCCAGATCCACCACGGCGGCGGTCGGGGTGACCGCCTCGGGGCGGCCGCCGAGCGAGAGGTTCGTGCGCCACTCCCCCGCCGCCGCGACCCGCCGCATCGCGAAGGCGTCGTCGCCGACCACCAGGACCCGCAGATCCCAGCCGGCGTGCGGCAGGAACTCCTGCATGTAGACGGTTCCGGCGAGACCGCTCGCGAAGGCGGCGGCGGCGTCGCGAATCCGGACGACGCCCCGCCCGCGCGACCCGAAGAGCGGCTTCGCCACGCAGTCGCCGCCGAACGATTCCCACGCCTCGCGAGCCGCGGCGGCGGTCTGCGCCACCCTGGTCCGCGGCACCGGCACGCCGGCCCGGGCGAGCAGCGCCAGCGAGAGGTACTTGTCGATCGCGATCTCGAGCGCCCGGGGCCGATTCACGCACGGCGTGCCGCTGGCTTCCAGTTCGGCGAGGGCGTCCATGCGGAACACGACGTCCTCCAGCCGTAGCCCCGCTCCACCCACGCCCGGCATGCCGCGGACCGCCACCACGTCGGCCGTCGCCAGCGAGACGGGCTCGAAGGTGGGGCCATCGGGAGCCACGGCCGCCCCGATCGCCCGCCACGAGACGACGTCGGTCGCGTGACCGCCCCGTGCCAGGGCCTCGGCGAGTCGTGCGACGTGCCAGCCGCCCCGCTCACCCAGGATCGCGACCCGCATCGGTCACCGTGACGCGCCGCTGGTGAAGGAGTGGGCGACGATCGCCGGGGCCACGCCCCCGAACCGCTGCGTGAGCCCCGTGTCCACGTTCACGAACTCCAGCTCCGCCGGCGCGAACAGGGCCGGATCGATGGCATAGAAGTCGCGGCCGGCGCGGTCGAAGGCGGCGAGGAAGGGTTCGCCGTACGACGCCGAGCCGGCGCTCACGCACCGCGGCCCGATCGTCCGCAGGCTCTCGTCGTCTCCGGTGACCTCGAGCACGACCCGCCCGCCGTAGAGGATCGCGTCGTTGGTGCGACCGATCGCGGTCAGGTCGCGATCCGCGATCGGCGGCAGCGGCGCGGCGCCACGGCCGCCGACGACCCGGGAGAGCTCGAATCCGAGATCGTGCAGCTTGTGGAGCGCCGTCTCCACCGAGCGGGCCACGATCTGCAGGCCGCCGGCCGCGCTGGCGGTGCGGGCCACGAGCAGCAGGAGCCGCTGGGGCTCCACGCCCGCGGCGACCGCCAGCCGTTCGCAGGCCTCGGCCGGCGGGAGCGAGCCGCACTCGAGCACGCCCACCGCCTGCGTCGTCCGTTCCCGCAGGCCGATCGCGTCGTAGAGCGGTTCGCGGCCGATGGCCGCCCTCACCGGGCCGCTGGCCATCGCGAAGAAGCCGGCGTGGTCGATCTTCCATCCCGCATACTGCGAGGCGAGGCAGGCGGCGATCGGAGCGGCGGTGTGCACCACGACGGCCGGCCACGGCTGGTCGGGCCAGGAGCCGTCCCAGGCCGCGCCCGCGTGCCCGGCCGGCCGCAGCTCGACGCGGCCGAGTCCGCCGAGGGCCACCTCGGCCATCACGATCCCGGCCTGCTCGCTGCCCGCGGCTTCGACCCCGCAGTCGATCACGGTGGCGGCCCCGCGGCGGTGCGCCGCCGTGCCGAGGCCGCCCGGCCGATCGACCAGCGGCCGCGCCCGTTCGTAGGCCGCTTCGTTGAGGGTCATGGCGGTGCTCCGAGACGCGATCATAATGCGGTGCGGGACCGCGGTCGGCAACGCCGGGCCGTGCCGGGCCCGGCGGAGTCCCTTTCGGCCGAGGTGAGTGGTGCCCAGCCTGACCGTCGAGAACTACGTCAAGACGATCGAGCAGATCACGACCGGCCAGGAGGGACGCCCCGCCACGACCGGCCAGATCGCCGCCGCCCTCGGGGTGTCGCCGGGCACCGTGACGAGCATGCTCAAGACGCTCGACGCGGCGCGGCTGGCCACGCACCGGCCCTACGAGGGCGTGTCGCTCACCAGGGCGGGCCGGATGCTCGCCCTGCGGGTCATTCGCCGCCATCGGCTGATCGAGCTGTTTCTGCTCCAGACGCTCGACATGACGTGGGACGAGGTGCACGACGAGGCCGAGCACATGGAGCATGCGGTGAGCGATCTGCTCGTGGAGCGGATCGACGCGTTCCTGGGGCGACCCGAGGTCGATCCGCACGGCGACCCGATTCCCCGCGCCGATGCGGTGTCGCTGATTACTCCGGACGACGGCGCCGCCCGCTCGCTCGCCGAGTGCCGGCCCGGCGAGGCCTTCCGCCTGGCCCGCGTGCTCGACCAGTCGTCCGACTTCCTCCGCTACCTCACCGACTGCGGGCTCGGGCTCGGCGCGGTGGGAACCGTCGAGGGCAATCCCGACGGCGCCGGCCTGATGCGGATCCGCGTCGGCCGCACGGGCCTGTCGATCGCGCTCGATGCCGCCGGCAAGCTCGTGGTGACCGACGCCTAGGCCGACTCCCAGACGCCCGACTGGCCGAGGCATTCGTCCACCGCCACGCGGATGCTCCGCGGCACCGCATGGCCCGCGCCGGCGAGGGCCTCGCACACGGCGTGGCCGATCCAGCGGGCGATCCATTCCGCCGTCGTGTTCGCGACCGGCATGACCATGCACTCGTCCGCCGGGAACACCCAGCGGCGGCGGCCGCGGAACGTGACCACCGTCTCCGCGTGCCCATGGGGCCCGGGCCCCGTGGCCACCTCGAGCCAGGGGTTGGTCGCCGGCAGCAGCATCCGATGGTCGAGGCGGGTGAGCACGGCGGTGACGGCGTCGCGGAGGGCGATGAAGTCGACCACCATGCCGTGCGCGTCGGGGCTGCCGGCGACGTCGACGGCCACGGTCCAGTTGTGGCCGTGCACGGGCTCGCACACGTCGTCGGTGAGGGTGATGAAATGGCCGGCCGAGAACACGTGGACGGCCTTGCGGAGCCGGACTTCGAAGCGTTCGCTCATGACGGGGCCGCCGTGGAGAGGAGGGACGGCACGAGCGTGCCGCGACGCAGCAGAATATAGAGGGCCGCCGCGACCACGTCGGCCGTGGTCCCGGGATTGAGCCGCCGCGGGCTGCGGAGCGAGGCGTCGAACGCGGCGATCGCGTCGGCCCGCCGGTCGGACGGCAGGGCGAGGATCGCGGCGGCCCGCGCGGAGACGTCGAGCGCCGCGGTCGTGCCATGGCGGCGGGCGATCAAGGAGTCGGGCTCCCGGGCGAGCTGGCGCAGGTGGCAGTCCACGATCGCCGGCAGGAGCGGGCTGCCCTCGGCCAGCGCGGCCTCGAGGTCGGCCACCGCGCCGGCGAACAACGCCTCGAAGCCGTCCGCCCACAGGCGGGCGATCTGGTCGCGGCCGGCGGCCGCCCCCATCGCGGCCCGGAGATCGGCCGGCGGCGGGCCGTGCAGGTCGTCGCGGCCCACGCGGCCCATGCCGCCGGGCCGGGCGCGGGCGATCGCCTCCCAGACGTCGGCCGCGTCGGCCGCGTCGAGCCCGGCGAGCACGCCGTCCACGGCCGCCGCATCGAGCGGCACGCCGTCGGACACGGCGGCGAGGGGAGCCGTCAGGAGGATGATGCCGAGATTCGCGTTGGTGTCGGCGGCCGCCCGCGCCGCCGCGACCGCCGCGCGGATGGTGCGGCCGACCGGGACCACGGCGGCACGATCCATGGCCGGAGCGATCGCCGCGGCGGCCGCCACGAGGTCGTCGTACGTCAGGTCGGGGAACGAATGCCGCGGGTGCACGTTGCCGGGCTTCTCCGCGGTCGCCTCGAGCACGCCCGCCAGCGCCGCGCTCCAGCCCCGGCTGCCCGCGGGGCAGGCCAGGTCGGCCACGGCCCGCGCCGCACGGGGTGTGACGGTCGTAGGGATGGTGGCGCCGATGTGAGGGTCTCGTGAGGAGCGCCGCGGTGTGCACGGCGGCTTCAAGAGTACACTTCCCTCAGCGGCACGGAACGACGGCAGGAGCGAGGCCAGGCATGGCGACGGTGGGCAGCGAATCGACGGGGACGACGTTCGGACCGGAGTGCTTCATCAACCGGGAGCTGAGCTGGCTCGACTTCAACCAGCGGGTGCTGGAGGAGGCCGAGAACCCCGACAACCCGCTGCTCGAGCGGCTGAAGTTCCTGGCCATCGTGAGCTCGAACCTCGACGAGTTCTTCATGGTCCGCGTGTCGGGGCTGCGGGAGCAGGCCTTCGGCGAGAGCGCGCCGCAGGACTACTCGCCCGACGGCATGACGGCGCCGGCCCAGCTGAAGGCGCTCGCCTGCCGGACGCAGGAGCTGGTCGCGCGGCAGTATCGCTGCCTCCGCGACAGCGTCGGCCCGGCGATGGCCGCCGAGGGCTTCCGGCTGCTCCGCTACGCCGCGCTCGATGCCGGCCAGCGGGAGCAGGTGGACCGCTTCTTCCGGGAGCGGGCCCTGCCGATCCTCACGCCGATGGCGGTCGATCCCGCGCATCCGTCGCCCCGCTACCACAACCGCGGCCTGTACCTCGGCGTGATGCTCCACCGGGGCGAGGGCCTGGGGCCCAAGCGGATGTTCGCGGTGGTCCAGGTGCCGCAGGTGCTGCCGCGGATCGTGGCCGTCGCCGGGGGCGAGCCGGGAACCTTTCCGTTCGTGCTCCTCGAAGACGTCGTCTCGGCGCGGCTGCCCGAGCTGTTCGGCGGCTTCGCGGTCGAGTCGTGGACCGCCTTCCGCATCACCCGCGACAGCGACGTCGATCTCCTCGAGCAGGAGTCGGACGACATGCTCAAGCTGATCGAGGACCGGATCAAGGCCCGGCAGCGCGGCCAGGCGGTGCGGATCGAGATCGCGTCGAAGGCCGACGACGCGCTCGCGGAGATGATCATCGACGAGGAGGGGCTGCAGGGCTCCGCCGGCAGCCTCGGCGACGACTACAGCGAGGTCTACCGCATCGACGGGCCCCTCGACCTGACGTCGCTCTGGGAGCTCTACCGGCTGCCGGGCTTCGACCGGCTCCACGACAAGCCGTTCACGCCGCGGCTGCCCCGCGGCCTCGAGCGCCGGAGCCCCGACATCTTCGCGGCGATCGCCCAGCGCGACATCCTCCTCCACCATCCCTACGAGTCGTTCGATCCGGTCGTCGAGTTCGTG
>JBIIMU010000422.1:0-3031 GCA_044337845.1 Pirellulales bacterium
AGCGTGGAGTGCACCTTCACGGGGCTGCCGTCGCTGTCGAACGTGGCATATCCCCCGTCAGCCTGCTCCAGGCCGCTGGTGTTCGTGATCGCGTTTCCGCCGATCATGAACTTCGGCACGACGTTCAGCCTCAGCCTCGGCAGAAACCGCCAGTCGAACTTGGATCCCACCTGGGCGCCGTAGATGTTGTTGGCCGTCGCGACATCGAAGTCGAGGTCCCCGAGCGATGCATCTCCGGGCGTGTTGCGGAGCGTGAGTTGATCGCCGACCCCGAAGTATCGGAACCCGACCAGCCACATCAGGTTGATCGCCCGATCCCGGGGCAGGAACTCGGGACGATCCCAGAGCGAATAGACCCAGTTGATCTCGACGTCGTTGACGACGTCGCTTCTGCCGATCTGCTGCCCGCTGAGATTCGTGAGGTAGTCGGTGGCCGGCTGCCCCCCGACCGAAACCCCCGTCGCCTGCGGAATCGCTTCGATCGAGGCCGAGGCGGACGACACATCGGCTGTGCCTCCGACTTGGTAGACCCCCCAGTAGATGAGTTCGACGGCATGCTGCTGCCGCATCCCGAACCAGCGTCCGACGCGAAGGTCGATACCACCGGGCCAGTTGGCCCCGGCATCGGCCGTGGTGAGCTGCGTCCCGCCGAGCGGCTGCATCGTCGCACTGCCCGCGGGTAGCGTGCGGGTCATCACGAGGCCGCTCGCGCCGGCAAACCAGCGCGGCCACGCGGGCGCGAGTCCGTCGCCCAGACCGACCGGGATCGCGGCGAACGTGTCACCGGCCAACGGATCGGCGACGTAGACCGGCGGCCCTGCCACGGCGGTCGCCGCGTTCGGAGCGGGAGTCGGCGACGACGGCATGACGTCGGCGGCGACGGCAAATGAAGACGCCGTGCACAGCGCGACCAGGGCGATCGCTCGACGGATGACTGAAACCGGGGGCGGCATGCCGGGGAGGTTTGGAAACCCGCGTCGGACCGTCAATGCCGGTTTCCCGGGGGCATCCACCGACGGGCTGACTAGACTCTCCAGAGTTCCCCGGTTCTGGGTTCGGCCGACCGGCCCACGACGAGGCGACGAAGGCAGGCAACCTGCGCCCTATGCGAAAACCTTCGAAGACCCCCCGCGGCACCAGCCTCGAGTGGCTCGATGCCCGGGTCAACTACGAGCGGACGCCTGCCGCCGCCAACTCGACGGCCACGTTCAGCCTCGCGCGGATGCGACGCCTGCTCCACGCCCTCGGCGACCCGCATCTCCGCTGCCCCGTGGTGCACGTCGCCGGCACCAAAGGCAAAGGCTCCACCGTGACGATGATCGCGGCCATTCTCGCCGAGGCCGGCCACACGGTGGGCAGCTACCTCTCGCCGCACGTGCACCGCGTGGAGGAGCGGATTCGCCTCAACGGGCTGCCGATCTCGCCGCCCGAGTTCGCGGCGACGCTCGACATCGTCGTTCCGGCCGTGGAGCGGCTCGATCGCGCGGCGGTTCGGCGGGGACAACGTGGCCCCACCTGGTTCGAGGTCATGACCGCGATGGCATTCGTGCACTTCGCGGAGCAGCAGGTGGACGTCGTCGTGCTGGAGACCGGCATCGGCGGACGACTCGACGCCACGAACGTGTGCGATCCCCTCGTCACCATCATCACCAGCATCAGCTTCGACCATGTCAAGCTCCTGGGCCCGACGATCACCCGGATCGCGGCGGAGAAGGCCGGCATCATCAAGCGTGGTTGCCCGATCATCTCCGGAGCCAAGCAGCCCGCGGCGCGGCGTGTCATTGCCGAGACCGCGGCACGACGGCGGGCTCCGCTTCTCGAGCTGGGCCGAGACTTCACGGTACGACCGATCGCCTCGACCGTTGGGCCCGACCGCCTCGCCGGCGAGGAGTTCGAGTTCGACCGCCGCGACGGCACGCCACCGCGCCGCCATGCCCTCCGGCTGGCGGGCCGCCATCAGGCCGAGAACGCCGCCCTGGCGATCGTGGCCGTCGAGCAGCTCCGCCGCCGGGGCATCGCCATCGACGACACCGCGATCGACCGCGGACTGGCGCGGGCGACGTTGGCGGCGCGCATCCAGACGATCGCCACGCGGCCGCTGACCGTGGTCGACGCCGCGCACAACGTCGCATCGATGACGGCACTCGCCGCCACACTTCGGCCCGTGCTGACCACCCGGGCGCCGCGGGTGCTGGTGGTGGCAGCGAGCGGGGACAAGCAGATCGAGGCGATGCTGCGGCCGCTGGCGGGCTGCTTCGATCACGTGATCATCACGCGGTATCTCGAGAATCCGCGGTCGGCTCCCCTCGAGAGGCTGCGTGCGGCCTGCACATCCGCGGGCCTGCCTGCGCCGCGCGAGGCGGCCACCCCGCGAGCAGCCCTTGCGAAGGCTCGTTCAGTCGCCGGTGCCGGAGGAATCGTGGTCGTCGCGGGAAGTTTCTTCCTGGCCGCCGAAGTCGGCGGTCCGCGGGGCGACGGCTGACAGGGCCTCGAGCCCCCGGGTCAGGATCGGGTCGACCTCGCGAGGCAGCCCGGAGACCGTCATCCACGGCGGCACCGGCCCCGCCGCATCCCGGGCCCTGCGCCACGCGACGACGCGGCCGATGGTTTCGGAGGTCGGCGACACCTCGTAGCCGGCGTCCGGCGTGACCCCCCAGCTGGCGTCGTCGCCGTCGCCGGCCCGCCGATGGATCCGCGCCGTGCTCGGCCGCAGATACTCGGACGTGGTGAGCTTGAGGAGTCCCCGATCGTCGGACAGGGGGACGATCGACTGCACGGTGCCCTTGCCGAAGCTCCGGCTCCCCACGACCTTGGCTCTTCCGGAGTCCTGCAGACACGCGGCCACGATCTCCGCGGCACTCGCCGTCAGACCATCGACCAGCACGACGGCAGGCACCCCAGCCAGCATGGCGCCGGAGGTGGCCCGCCGGGCATCGAGCTCGGCTGTGCCCTCAGGGTTCGACCGATGCGTGGTCGTGTGCACGATCACGCCATCCTCGAGGAGCAGGTCGCAGACCTCGACAGCCGCCGA
>JBIIMU010000423.1:0-3021 GCA_044337845.1 Pirellulales bacterium
TGAGCATCGCGGTGTTCCGCAAGGAGTGCGAAGAAACCGCGAGTCTCTCGCTCACGCAGCAGAGCGGCTCGCTCTACGTCGTGTCCTCGGGAACGACGGCGGGCGCGACGGGAGCGACTACCTACTCGACTCCGGCCGCCGTCGCCGCCGTCCGGAAGCAGTTCCTGCCCGGCTGCGGCTACGTGATCGCGCTCCCGACCGCGGCGCCTGCGATGCCCAAGTGGGTGCGGGTGACCTCGTCGTGGACGAACAGCGAGGCGACGGGAGATGTCGCCTACGTCGCCCTCGATCTCGACGCGCTCGGCGATGCCGCGGCCCAAGCGAAATACCTCACAGGCAGTCCGGCCACGCTGACCGTGATCGCATTCGAGAACCTCGTGCGCGTGGACCAGTACACCGTGACGCTCGATTGACCGAACGTCTCAGGACCCGACGCCATGACCTCCACCATCCGCCATGCCGACCGCCGCCGCGGGGCGATCCTGCTGATCTCGCTGACGGCGCTCACGTTCTTCATCATGATCGGCACCCTGCTGCTGATCACGGCTACCCGCACCCGCACCACGGCCCGCGCCTTCGCCGACGTGGCCACGTCGGCGGCCGCCACCACGGCCCAGGCCGACGCGATCCTCGACGAGGCGCTGCTCGTCGTGCTCCGCGGCCGCAAGGATCAGTCCGTGCTGCCGCAGGCCATGCAGCATCAGAGCCTGCTCCAGGACAAGTACGGCCCGCGGATGATCACGGGCACGGCGGTCGCGGGCAACGTGGGCAACCTGTCGGTGGCCGGCCCGCTCCAAGGGCGGCCGGCCATCCTCGAGGCGGAACTCGCCAACCTGAAGGACTCGTCGGGAGCCCCGATTCAGCACCCGTGCGATCTCAACGGCCGCGTGCTCACCTTCAAGCCGCAACTCGACGACGGCGACCTTGCCAGCTATCGGATTCTCCGCGCGATCGAGAAGTCCGGCACGTCGCACACCGTCTACCTCGCCAACACTCCCACCGGCCGCTCGCCGCTCCTGCCCAAGAAGGAATGCGAGGTTCTGATCAACGGCCGCGAGTTCACGATCGAGGACCCGAGCGCCCCGAACGACCAGAACGAGCCCTGGGACGGCTTCGACGCCGCCAATGCCTGGCTCGCGCAGGTCGAGCTCGACGGGTCGAAGGTGAAGCAGGTGCCCCGGCCGTCCTTCAGCGGCACCTCCACGCCCCCCCTGCCGACCGTCTGCGACAACGACAACGACGGCGTGGCCGACGGCATCTGGATCTCGGGCACCGTGCCGACCGGCCATTCCCCCAACGGCATCTGCCCCGACCGTCCTTCGCCCCTCGGGGGCGTGTTCCAGTACGACTTCTCGTTTCACATCGTCGATCTCGACGGCCGCGTGAACATCAACGCCCACGGCTCGCCCACGGCACTGTCGCAGAACGCCGCCGACTGGCCGGCCTCGTTCATGGGCATGCCGATCGGCGACGTGCCCGTGGGGCTCGGGTACGGCCCGGCCGACGTCGACGCCTCCAGGCTGTTCTCCAGCGGCTCGAAGGCCACGGGCATGCCGGGGTTCCCTGGCCACTGGCACAACCTCTGCCAGTCCGGTTCGGGGGTCACCCAGACCGGCACGAGCGCCACCCAGCGGCGGCCGACGCCCCAGGTGGGCACCAACATCGAGGGCCGCTACGGTCCCGCCGACACCACCTCGGGCTCGAACCGTTGGGTGCCGGGCAAGCCCGGGGCGACGCTCGACCCGATGCTGCAGTCGTCGATCGGTGGCACCGTCGTCGTGAACGGCTCGAACCGCCTGGTGGGCAACTCTCCGACCGACCTCAACGCCCGGATGAAGATGTTCGTCCGCCCCGCGTCCACCGGCGCCCCAACGCTGATGTTCTACACGCCCACCCGCGCGGCGAACGACATGCTCGAGTCGCCCTACGAGCTCCGGCTCGACGTCGATGCCGCCCGGCCGCAGCAGCTCCGCCAGTCCGGCACGGCGAAGCCCGCCGACAACGTGTTCACGCCGGCGGAGCTGGAGCGGGTCCTCCGCCAGTTCGACGCCGACGCCTCTACGCTCCCGCCCCGGCTCGCGGCCCTGCTCGACGACTACGCCCAGCGGTCGCGGATGACGATCACCACCGATTCTTGGGACACGCCGGTGATCTCCGGAACCGCGATGGTCGAGCTGAGGAACTTCCTGCGTGCCCCGCAGCTGAAGCCGACCGCGGCCGCCCCGAGCCTCGGCAACGTCAACGCGGCCCGCGTGTATGACCTCTTCTCGCCGGACGTGGTGGCCGGTCTCCGCTTCGACCTCAATCGACCGCTCTCGCACCCGGCGGTGCCCGCGACGGACGAGCCGGCGATCAAGGAGCGGTACTGCCGCCATCTCTACACCCTGCTCGTCGCGCTCGGTCAGCCCGCCAATCAGGAGACGGCCCAATGGGTGGCCAACGTGGTGGACTTCCGCGACGCCGACTCCACCATGACGCGATTCCGCTACGACACGAACCTCGCCGACGGCTGGACCGCCAATGACAACACCTACGTGTTCGGCGCCGAGCGGCCGGAGATAGTGATCACGGAGACGGTCGCCTGGCCCGACAAGCTGGCCGTGGTGCTCTACCGCCCCTGGGATGCTCGCGTGGTGGATCCGCAGACGCCGTCCAACCCGGACACCAACTCGATCCCGGTGGAGAAGGTCGATCCCAACATGGCCTCCACGGCGAGCCCCACGGCGCTCGACCTCGCCCGCAAGGCCGGCAGCGATTCAGTCTGGCGGCTCCGCGTCGAGAATCAAGCAGGTTCCAGCTTTGGTTTCGCCGATCAGAACCCCGACCCAACCGACCAGCGGTTCCGCCTGGAACCCAATCAGCACGTCTGCGTGCAGACCGAAGCCGGCATGGGCGGTGCCGTCCGGTCGATCGCCGCGGCGGCGTTCGTGCCCGGCCCACCAGGACCGGGCACGGTGGTGCTCGAGCGGCTGGCCGATCCCGCGAAACCGTGGGAAAATGACAAGACGAAGTCCGGATTCA
>JBIIMU010000424.1:0-3017 GCA_044337845.1 Pirellulales bacterium
CGTAAGCGGTACGGCCCTCCCGTCCGCACCGCTCACGCGCCGGCGGCTCCCCGAGAAGGCACGCGCCGCGGGGGCAAATCGATCGTGGCAGCAGCCCCGACCGATGCTAGACTGTCAGGCTTCGTTTTTCCCCGCGAGGATTGCCCGCCGCCGTGCCCGCCACCCCCTCCGTCAGCAAGGCCCAGCAGAAGGCGATCCAGAAGGCCGACACGCTCATCGAGGCGCTCGGCTGGATCCGCAAGTTCCGCGACACCACCACGGTGATCAAGCTCGGCGGGAGCGTCGTGGAACACCCCGACTCGCTGCGGCACCTGCTGCTCGACATCGTCTTCCTGTCCACGCTCGGGATGCGGATCGTGGTCGTGCATGGAGGCGGCAAGGCGATCAGCCGGGCGATGGACGAGGCCGGGATCGAGCCGAAGTGGGTGCAGGGCCGCCGCTACACCGACGACGCGACCCTCGCGATCGTGGAGCGGGTGCTGGCCACGGAACTCAACCACGAGCTCGTCGCCCGGCTCGAGGAGTTCGGCGGCCGGGCGATGTCGCTCAACTTCCTGTCCACCAACGTGCTGTTCGGCGAGCGGCTCATGCTCGACGGGCCCGACGGCACGAAGCTCGACCTCGGCCACGTCGGCGAGGTCACGAAGGTGGACCGGCTCACGATCGACAACCTGATGTATGCCGGCCAGGTGCCCGTGATCCCGTCGATGGCGATCACGGCCGATGGCCAGAAGCTCAACGTCAACGCCGACACCGCGGCCACCGCGGTGGCCGCCGCCATCGAGGCCGAGAAGCTCGTGGTGCTGTCCGACATTCCCGGGGTGCTCCGCGACGTCAACGACCCCGAGAGCCTGATCCCGCACATCACCGCCGCGGAGGCGCGGACCATGATCGCCGACGGCACGATCGCCGGCGGCATGATCCCCAAGATCGAGGGCTGCCTCGACACGCTCGCGCAGGGCGTGAAGAAGATCCACATCATCGACGGCCGGCTGCGGCATTCGCTCCTGCTCGAGATCTACACCACCAGCGGCGTCGGCACGGAGCTCGTCCGCGACGACTCCCTGGCCCCCCGCAAGATGGCCGGCAAGCGCTGACTCGCGATTCCTTCCTGTCCCGGGAGACTCCCATGGCCACGATCGATTCCAGCTCGCCCGCCGTCGGCCCGAAGACCCGGCGCGTGATCGAAACCTTCGACCGCTACGTGGTGCCCAACTACCGGCGGTTCCCGGTCTGCCTCGTGAAGGGGGAAGGCTCGCGGGTGTGGGACGCCGAGGGGGGCGAGTATCTCGACCTCTTCCCGGGCTGGGGCTGCAACCTTTTGGGCCACTGCCCGGAGCCGGTGGTGCGGGCCGTGCAGGAGCAGGTGGCGCGGCTGATCCACGTGCCCAACACCTGGTACACCGAGCCGCAGGGGGAGTGGGCCAAGCTGCTCGCGGAGCGGTCGTTCGGCGGGCAGGCCTTCTTCTGCAACTCGGGCACGGAGGCCAACGAGGCGGCGATCAAGCTCGTGCGGCTCCGCACCAACGGCGAGAAGTACAAGATCATCACGTTCCAGGGGGGCTTCCACGGCCGCACCATGGGGAGCGTGACGGCCACCGCCCAGCCCAAGTATCACGAGGGCCTCGGGCCGATGCTCGCCGGCTTCCAGTACGCCCCCCACGGCGATCTCGCCGCCGTGGAGAGCCTGATCGACGACCGGACGGGCGGGATCCTCGTGGAGCCGATCCTCGGCGAAGGGGGCGTGGTGCCCGCGCCGCCGGGGTTCCTCCAGGGCCTGCGAAAGCTCTGCGACGACCGCGACCTGCTGCTCGTGTTCGACGAGGTGCAGTGCGGCTGCGGGCGGACGGGCAAGTGGTTCGGCTACCAGCACTTCGGCGTCACGCCCGACGTGATCACGCTCGCCAAGAGCCTCTGCGCCGGCGTCGCCGGCGGGGCGATGCTCACCACGGTGGAACTGGCCAAGCACCTCCGGCCCGGCATGCATGCGGCCACCTTCGGCGGCAACCCGATCTCGGCCGCGGCGGGCGTGGCGGCGATCCGGATGATCGAGGACGAAGGGCTCCTGGAGCACGTGGACCACGCCGCCGAGGCCTTCCGCACGCGGCTCCACGCCCTCAAAGACTCCTGCGACGCGGTCCGCGACGTCCGCGTGATGGGCATGATGATCGGGGTCGAGCTCTCGATCGACGGCGCGGCCGTCGTGCAGGCCTGCCTCGACCGCAACCTCCTCGTGAACGCGACCCAGGGCCGGGTGATCCGCCTGCTGCCGGCGATGACGATCACGCAGGCCGACGTCGAGGAGGGCTGCGAGAAGCTCGCCGAGGCGATCCGCGAGGTCGCCGCCCGCGGCGCCGCCTGACGAGGCTCCCATGCCGATCCGCCACCTGATCGTTCCCGAGGACCTGACCGCGGCCGAGATCGAGGCCGTGTTCGCGATCTCGCGCGATCTGCAGGAGAAGTTCGCGGCCGGCCGCCGCGACGCCCTGCTCCCCGGCCGGGTGCTGGCGCTGGTGTTCGAGAAGCAGAGCCTGCGGACGCGGGTCAGCTTCCAGGCGGCGATGACCCACCTCGGCGGCTCGAGCCTGTTTCTCGGCGCCGACACCGGCTTCGCGTCGTCGCGGGAGAGCATCGCCGATTTCGGCCGCGTGCTCAGCGAATACGTCGACGCGATCGTCTGCCGGTCGAAGGCCCACGAGACCATCGAGCGGCTCGCCGAGGTGTCGAGCGTGCCGGTGATCAACGGGCTGTCCGACGAGGCGCATCCCTGCCAGGCGCTCGCCGACGTCTACACGCTCCGCCAGGAGGTGGGCCGCGTCAACGGGCTGACGATGGCCTTCGTCGGCGACGGCAACAACGTCGCCCGGTCGCTGGCGGTGGTCTGCGGGCTGCTCGGTATGCGGTTCGTGCTGGCCGCGCCGCCGCAGTACCAGTTCGACGCCGCCTTCCGCCGGCACCTGGCCACGATCCTGCCGCAGGCCGTGATCGAGGAGACGACCGACCCCGTGGCCGCGGTG
>JBIIMU010000425.1:0-3015 GCA_044337845.1 Pirellulales bacterium
GAGGCCGCTGCCGCGAGGCCCGAACACGCCGGTGGCATGGGCCTCGTCGACCATCAGCATGGCGGCGTGCCGGCGGGCGAGGTCGCAGAGATCCGCGAGCGGCGCGATCGTGCCGTCCATCGAAAAGAGCGTGTCGGTGACGATCAGCCGCCGCCCCGCTCCCGCGGTCGACGCGAGCAGCGGCTCGAGCGCGGCGAGGTCGCGGTGCGGATAGATGTGGACGGTCGCCCGCGAGAGGCGGCAGCCGTCGATGATGCTCGCGTGGTTGCGGGCGTCGCTGAAGATCGCGTCGTCGGGGCCGACGAGGGCGGCGATCGTGGCCGCGTTGGCGGCGAAGCCGCTCGGAAACGTCACCGCCGCGGGTGCGTCGAGCAGGTCGGCGATCGCCCGCTCGAGGCGTTCGTGGGCCTGCGAATGGCCGCTGACCAGCGGGCTCGCGCCGGCCCCGAAGCCTTCGGCACACGCGGCCTTCGAGGCGGCCTTGGTGAGCCTTACGTCGCCGGCGTAGCCGAGGTAGTCGTTGGAGCCGAGGTTCACGAGCGACCGGCCGTCGAGCTCGACCGTGGCTCCCTGGCGGCCCGCTCGGACCCGCCTGGGCCGCTCGAGGCCGGCGGCCCGGAGCCGATCCAGGGCCGCGGCGATCCAGCCGAGCGGCTCGGGCAGGGCCGCCGGGGGCGGTGGCGGTGCGGTGGCGGGGGGCTCGAGGCGGCAGGACATGCCGGCATTATGGCCGGCTGGCCGGCCGCTTGGAGGCGAGCGTGCGAATCGTGCGGAACTCCGCGGCCGTGACGGGGTGCACCGAGAGCCGGCTGCCACGGCGGAGAAGTTCCATGCCCGCGAGCGGCTTCACGCCCCGCAGCTCGTCGAGCGGGATCTCGCGGGGGAAGATCTCGACGAGCTTCACGTCCACCATCGACCAGATCGGGTTGTCGGGCGTCGCCTTCGGGTCGTGGTAGTCGCTCCGGGGATCCTGGGCGGTCGCATCGGGATAGGCCTCCCGGACCACCTCCACGATGCCGGCCACGGCCGACGGCTCTGCGTTGGAGTGATAGTAGAGGGCGAGATCGCCCTTCCGCATCGCGCGGAGGAAGTTGCGGGCCTGGTAGTTGCGAACGCCCTCCCAGCTGGTCGTCTGCTTTCTCGCCTTCGCGAGGTCCTCGATCGAGAACACGTCGGGCTCGCTCTTGATCAGCCAGTGGTTCATGGCAGGGTGGCGAACAGCTTTCGGCGGCTCACGGTCGGAGACGACGTGGTTTCGGACAGCGTGGCGAAGGCGGCCGCCAGCACCGAGGGCGAAGCGGCCGCGGGATCGCCGGCCCCGGCCGCCGGCCCGGCCAGGTAGTTGCCGGCATCATAGAGATTCGCCGCCAGCATGGCGCCGACGTCGAGCACGTCGTAGACGCCGTCGTAGTTGAAGTCGCCGGCCGACCAGCCGCGGGAGACGGCCTCGTTGAACGGGCTTTCGCCGAACAGCAGGGAGATGTCGAGGATGTCGACTTCACCGTCGAGGTTCACGTCGCCCGCCGCCGCGAAGGCGACGGTCGTGCCGCCGTCGCCGCCGGTGACGGTGCCGAGGCCGAGCCCGGACTCGGGGGCGGCGAACCGGGTCGTGAGCCCGGTGCCGGCCCAGTTTCCGTCGCCGATGCCGGCTCGCAGCAGCGCCAGCACCTCGGCCGTCGTGCTGCCGCCGGCGGCGACCACGAGGCGACCCCGGCCGAGGTCGACCCGGCCGCCGGGCTCGACGACGAGCGCCGCGAGCGGCACCGCGGCGGTGCCCACGTCGAAGGTCACCGTGGCGCCGGCCTGCACGCGGAGCCCGCCGGGGCCGAGGGCCCCGACGTGGCGGATCGCGAGCGTGCCCGCGGCCGCCACGGTGCCGCCGGTGTGGGTGTTGGCCTTGTCGAGCACGAGCGTGCCCGCCCCCTGCTTCACGAGCGTCACGTTGCCCGACCGTTGCCCGTCGGTCGCCGTCTGCCCGGCGGCCACGCTCACCGGCACGTCGCGGGTGGCGAGCGACTGGATCTCGGCTGCCGACAGGGCCCGCGTGGCGATGCGAAACTCATCGAGGCTGCCGGCGAGCGCCGGGTCGGCCGCAAACTGCGAGTCGCCGAGCCAGTTGTTGGTCGTGAACCCGAGGCTCGCGGGCGTGAGCGTCATGGAGGCGTTCGTGCCGGCCACCGCGCCGTTGACGTAGAGCGTGCCCACGCCCCCGGCGATCGTCACGGCCAGATGGGTCCACACGCCCGTCGTCAGGGGCGCGGCTGCGTCGATCCGCTGCTCGGCCGCGCCGCCGCCGGTGGTGATCGCGAACCGCGGCGTGCCGGAGGCCGAACGGGGCGTGAGGAACAGATACGACGTCGTGCCCGTGCCGAAGTCGAAGATCCGCGAGTTGGTGGCGAGGGTGTCGAGCTTGACCCAGGTGGCGATCGTGACGGAGGTGGCGGCACCGACCACGCCCTCGGGCAGCTCGACGCGGCCCCCAGCGAGCGTGACGGCGCTGCCGACCGCACCGGGCCCGAACGACACCGCGCCTGTGGCCGCGGCGTTCAGGCCGCTGCCGGCGGCGTCGGCCAGGGCCGTGCCCGAGGTTTCGTCGAGGCGATACCAGACGTCGTCGGTGCCGCCGACCGGCTTGATCTCCCCGGAGGCCAGCTGCCGGACGGCCGTGCCGTTGATCGTGATCTGGGCGAGCTGGGCGGTCGTGAGCCCCGCCCCGGTGCCGATCCGCAGATGGTCGAGGCCGGGCGTCCAGTTGCGGACCGCGAGCGTCCGCCCCGCAGTCCAGGTGCCGGCGCCGGCGAACGAGAGCACGCTCGCCCCCGCACCGAGGTCGATCGTGGAGTTGGCGGAGAGCGTCAGCGTGCCGACGGCCTCGGAAAACCCACCGGTGGCCAGCGTGCCGCCCCCGAGCGTGAGCGGTGCCGCGTCGGCGATCCGGTTGGCGGCGGCGAGCGCGAGCGTGCCGGCGGAGATCGTGACGTCGCCCGTGGCCGTGTTCGCGGCCCCGAGCGTCCA
>JBIIMU010000426.1:0-3013 GCA_044337845.1 Pirellulales bacterium
ACCCGCTTGGCCGAGAAGTCGAAGTGGGCGAGGTCGTAGCGGCCGAGCTTCGTGCACAGGAGATAGTCGCGCCGCGGCACGCCCCGGAGCGCGACGCCGAGCAGCACCTCGCTCATGCCGCGGCCGTAGAAGGGGCTCGTGTCGATGAGCGTCAGGCCGCCGGCCAGCGCCGCCTGGACGCTCGCGAGCGCCTCGTCGAGCGTCACGGACCTGAACTCCTGCCCCAGCGAGCTGGCCCCGAACGAGAGGATCGGGACCTCGAGGCCCGTGCGGCCCAGTCGACGCGTCTGCATGGGATTCTCCGGGAGCGGCCGCGCGGCCGTCGCACGATTCACCGATCGCCCGTCAGAGCTGCGTCGGATTGGGCGCGTCGCCGTAGACAGCCTTCGGGTCGAAGGCCTTCTCGTGTTCGAGGAACTCGAGGTCCGTGCCCCGCGACCGCTCGGCCCCGACCGGCACCTTGCGATAGAAGCACGACCGGTAGCCGACGTGGCAGCTGGCCCCGCCCGCGATCTCCACGCGGAGCCAGACGCAGTCCTGGTCGTCGTCGATCCGCATCTCGACCACCTTCTGGACGAGTCCGCTGGTGGCCCCCTTGTGCCAGAGCTGCTGGCGGCTGCGGCTCCAGTAGTGGGCCTCGCCGGTCTCGATCGTGCGGGCGAGCGCCTCGCGGTTCATGACCGCCACCATCAGCACCTCGCCCGACGCAAAATCGGTGGTCACGCAGGGGATCAGCCCGGCGGCGTCGAACTTCGGGGCGAGATCGTGCCCCTCCTCGACCTGCTCGACGGTGACCCGGCTTCCGAACAGCTCTCCCGACTCGCTCGACACGACGCGTCTCCTCGCGGGCTACTCTGGCGGCCTGCTACTATACCACCGTGGTTCCGCGGTCCGGCCGGCGGCCGACGCGGCTGGGATGCTCACTCTCGCTCGAGGACTTCCGCCATGAAGCCGACATCGCCCCGGCCCGCCGTCACCGCCTGCCTCGCCGCCGCGCTCGTCGCGACGTGGGCCGTGGCCGCCGACTGGCCCACCTTTCGCGGCGGCGCCCGCACCGCCGTCGCCCCCGACACGAACCTCCTCGAGTCCTGGCCGGCGGAGGGCCCGCCGAAGGTCTGGCAGACGAAGGGCGCGGGCCGCGGCTATGCGAGCCTCGCGATCGCGGGCGACCGGTTCTACACGCTCGGCGACGGGCTCTCCACGGCGGCCGACCAGGACGAGTATCTCTCCTGCTTCGACCGTGCCACGGGACGCCAGCTCTGGACGACGAAGACGGGCGGGCCGTGGACCGACGGGCAGGAGTCGTGGCAGAGCTCGCGGAGCACCCCGACCGTCGACGGCGACATCGTCTACGTGATCACGCCGTTCGGCCAGCTCGTGGCCTGCGGCACGAAGGACGGCCGGGAGGTGTTTCGCGTCGACCTCAAGCAGCAGTTCGGGGGCAAGAAGGGGGATGCCTGGGGCTACAGCGAGTCGGTGCTCGTCGACGGCGACCGCGTCGTCTGCACGCCCGGTGGCGAGCAGGCGGCCATGGTCGCCCTCGACAAGCGGACCGGCCGGCCGATCTGGACGTGCGCCGTTCCGGGCATCACCGGCGCGGGCCATTCGTCGATCGTGATCTCGGAGGTCAAGGGACGGCGGATCTACGTGCAGACCACCGCCAGCGGACCGATCGGCGTCGACGCCCGCACCGGAGCGCTGCTCTGGACCTACCCCATCGAGAAGACCGTCGCCGTGATCCCCACGCCCATCGTCCGCGACGACCTCGTGTTCTTCGCGGCCGGCTACAAGCGGGGTGGGGCGCTGCTGCGGCAGGTGCCGGTGCCCGGGGGCGGGGTGAAGGTCGACGAGGTGTACGGGCTCAACAAGAAGCTCGCCAACAAGCACGGCGGCATCGTGCTCGTGGGCGACCACCTCTACGGCTGCGCCGACGATCAGGCGATTCTCGTCTGCGCCGAACTGCTCACCGGCAAGGTGGCCTGGGAGGCCCGGGGCAGCGGCAAGAACTCCGCCACCGTGATGGCGGCGGATGGCCACATCTACGTCCGCTACGCCAACGGCACGGTGTCGCTCGTGAAGGCCGATCCCGCCGAGTACCGCGAGGTGGCCAGCTTCGACGTCCCCGACGCGGCGGGCCGGCCGAGCTGGGCGCACATGGTGATCCTCGACGGCCTGCTCTACCTCCGCTCGGGCGACGACATCCTCTGCTACGACCTGCGGGCCGGCACGTGACGCCGCGACGCCACCCCGGCCGACGGCGGGCCCGGTGGCTGTGGGTCGCGGCGGCGATCGGGGGCCTCGCGGGGCCGGCGGCGGCGATCGATCGCGACGGACTCGACGGCCGGATTCTCTGCGGCTACCAGGGCTGGTTCGCGGCCGCGGGCGACGGCTCGGGCATCGGCTGGCGGCACTGGTGCGCCGGCCCGGATGCTCGGCCCACCTTCGACCTGCTGCCCGACGTCGGCGAGTTGTCGCCGGACGAGCGGTTCACGCTGCGGATCGGCGGGGACGACGCGACCGCCGTCGAGGTGTTCAGCTCCGCCCGGGCGGAGACGGTGAGGCGGCATTTTCGATGGATGCGCGAGTACGGCATCGACGGGGTGTTCGTGCAGCGGTTCGCCGTCGCTCTCGGCGACCCCGGCACGCTCGCCCACCACACGGCGGTGCTCGGCCACTGCCGCGACGCCGCGCTGGCCGAGGGCCGGGTATATGCGGTGATGTACGACCTCAGCGGCCTGCCGGCCGGCCGCACCGGCGACGTGCTCGACGACTGGCGGCGGCTTCGCACCCGGATGGGCATCGGCGCCGACGCCGCCTCCCTGCGGCTCGCGGGCCGGCCCCTGGTGGCGGTCTGGGGCATCGGCTTCGGAGACGGCCGGGCCTATTCGCTCGCCGAGTGCCGCGACCTGGTGCAGGCGCTCGCGGACGACGGCTGCGCGGTCCTGGTGGGGGTGCCGACGGGCTGGCGGACGGGCGACCGTGATGCCGTCGCCGATCCGCAGCTCCTCGAGAT